>JANMAN010000507.1:0-5862 GCA_031359885.1 Tardiphaga sp.
TATTCGACAGGCGCGGACAATCCGAGCCAGCCGCCTTCGGCCACCTGCTTGTAGGCCTCCTTGAAACCTTTCGGCGTGGTCACGATGCCGTCGGCGCTACGCGTGCAGCCTTCGAGATCGCCGATGCGGTTCAGCGGCTGCAGCACGTTTTCTGACAGCTTGGCGGCTTCGCCTAAAATGGCTTCACGCACGTCCGCGGAGGCGTCGGCAAAACCCGGCAGATTGTTGTAGCGGTCGAAATGAAACACGTCGTCGAGCAGGAAGCCGACATCTTCGAGCGGTGCTTTGTAGCTGGGCATTGAGTTCTCTCAGTTGGACGCGGTCTGGAGGCGCATGAGTTGCTCGCCCATCAGGCGATGCAGCATGTTGACGGCTTTGAGGGGTCGTACCATCACCTTGAAATGCGTGATGCGTCCGTCATCGGCGAAGCTGATAATGTCGACGCCGTTGATCGTGATGCCCTCGATATTGTTCTCGAATTCGAGCACGGCGCCGGTGGCGCTGCGCCACTCGCCGACATAGCGAAAGCCGGGTCCGCCCAGCACCGTTTCGGCGCTGGAGAGATATTTGAACGTGATGTCGCGGCCGCGCTGCGGCGTGTGTACGACCGGGCTCTCGAACACGACGTCAGGGTGGAGCAACTCCCATAACGCATCGCGATCATGCGCCTTCATGTAGGCGTACCATCCGTCGAGTCCGGTCGTTGCCATCCAGCCCTCCCATCGATCGCCATACAGGTCTGCATGGAAACTAGCGCGGAGGAGTAGCAACCGTCAATACACTTGTGTATGGTTAGACTATGGATGCAGTTCTGACCAAAGATCGTCTCAGCCGTCACGACTGGATCGCCCATGGGCTGCGGACACTGGCGCGGCAGGGCGCGAATGCCCTAAAGGTCGGCGCTTTAGCAGCCGGACTGAACGTGTCTCGCGGCAGCTTCTATTGGCATTTCAACGATCTGGCGGATTTTCAAGCGCAGCTTCTGCGCACCTGGGAAGAACGCGCCGCCGATCAGGTCATCCGCGACATCGATGCCGCGATCGTTGGACCGGCACGCCTGACGTATTTGATGAAACTCGCCTTCAACGAGGACCGAAGCCTGGATCGCGCCGTCCGGTCGTGGGGGTCGGACGACGCTGCAGCAGAGGCGGTGGTCGCGGCCGTCGATACGCGGCGCGTCGCGTACATTGCCAAGTTGCTGCTCGAATCCGGCGTCGAAACCCGCAAGGCGCTGCCGCGCGCCGAATTCATCTATTGGGCTTACATCGGGCAGTCGTCGGTCATGAGCGTCAAGCACACCGCCATCACCGAGCTCGATATCGACGACTTAAGCGCGCTATTCACCCGATAGACACGCTCAATGCGCCATTCAGAGACCGGCCGGTTAAGGATTTTAGCCGGTCCGACACCGTCTTTAACCCGATGTTTACCCTAACACGGAAAAGTCCGCACCAGTAGCAGACCGCATGTTCACGTCCGAATTTGTATCGAACGAACATGCGGCGGCGCTGGCGGCGCAACGTGACGCGCCAAAAGTCGGAACCGAGTATCATGAATTCACGGACCTCGTGGAGTGTCGAAGGCATCGATCCCAAGGTGCGGGAGCGGGCGGAAGCTGCCGCGCGCCGCGCTGGCTTGTCGCTGGCCGACTGGCTGAGCAGCGCTATCCCCGATACGTCGCAGCCGATGCCGACCAGAGCGATGCCGGCCCAGGACGCCAAAGACGTCGCCGAAATCCATAATCGTCTGGACTCGATCACACGGCAGATCGAGCAGATCTCCGGGCCCGTTCCACGCGGCGACGTCGGCGTCGCAAGCCAACTCAACGAAGCGATTTCGCGCCTCGACGCCCGGCTGTCTCAGATTAGCGAGCCCCCGCGGCCTGCACCGGCAGCGCGGCCGATGACGGCATCGCCGTCGATCAGCCCCGGTCAGGGCTCCTTGGAAGAGGCAATCGCGGAGATTTCCGCGCGCCAGAACGAATTGAATGCCGCCGCGCGGCAACCGGCTGCTGCCATGCCGGCCATGAGCCAGCCCAAGCCCGGCCCGGATTTTTCCGTCCTCGAAAAGCATCTGCTTCAGATCACCGGTCAAATCGACGCGCTGAAGCGCCCCGATGTCGAGCAATCGATCGCGACGTTTCGCGGCGAACTCGCCGACATTCGCAACGTCATCACCGAGGCGATGCCGCGACGCGCCATCGAATCCATCGAAAGCGAAATCCGTTCGCTGTCGAAGCGGATCGACGACAGCCGCCACAGCGGCATCGACGGTCAGTCTCTCGCGGGCATCGAACGCGCACTCGCCGAAATCAAGGACGTGCTGCGCTCGCTGACGCCGGCCGAGCAGCTTGCGGGCTTCGATTCCGCGATCCGCAGCCTGGGTGGCAAGATCGATATGATCGTGCGCGCGAGCGACGATCCCGGCACGATCGAGCAACTCGAAGGCGCCATCGCGGCGTTGCGCGGCATCGTCTCCAATGTCGCGTCGAACGAGGCGCTCGGTCGTCTCAGTGACGACGTGCGGACATTGGCGGCGAAAGTCGATCAGGTCGGCCGTCCGGATGCGTTCGGCGAATCCTTCGCCGCCCTCGAACAGCGTATCGCCGCGCTGACCACCACGCTCGAAAAACGCCCACAGGGCGTCATGTCCGGCCATTCCGAACATCTCGAAGGCGCATTGCAGGCGCTTTCCGACAGGCTCGACCATCTACCGGTCGGCAACGACAGCCAATCGGCCTTTACGCATCTCGAACAGCGCGTGTCGTATCTGCTCGAACGCCTGGACATGACCAACGATCACCGCGCCAACAATCTCGGCAAGGTCGAAGAGGGTCTGCAGGATATTCTGCGCCATCTCGAAAAACAGAACGTCGCAACGATGCTCAGCCCGGCGATCGCGCCTGCGGCTGGCATGGACCCGGTGCTTGTCGATACGATCAAGCGCGAACTCTCGGACATGCGCTTCAGTCAGACCGAGACCGATCGCCACACGCAGGATTCGCTGGAAGTCGTTCACAATACGCTAGGCCATGTGGTCGACCGGCTCGCGATGATCGAAGGCGATCTGCGTGCCGCCCGCGCCGCGCCCGCGCCTGTTGCGGCACCCGTGGCCGCTATCGCGGTGCCACGCCCTGAATTGCCGAACCCGGTGAAGCGTGTCGTCGCCAACGAGCCGCCGGCTCCGTATCACGATATCAGCGCCGCTGCGGCCGTGGCCGCTCCCCGCGCCATCAGCGACATCCTCGACCAGCAGCCGTCGCCTCGGCCGCCTGCCGTCTATGCCGAGTTGCAACCCCAGCCGCGTCCGGGACTGCATCCCGATCTGCCGCCGGACCATCCGCTCGAACCCGGTACGATGCCGCAGGGCCGCGTCGCACTGACGTCGGAGCGCGTCGGCGACGCATCGGTCGCCGCAGAGCCAGCGTCGACATCGAGTTTCATCGCTGCCGCGCGCCGCGCGGCGCAGGCCGCCGCTGCTGCGGCTCCAGCCAACGACAAGGCCAAGCGCGTCGCCTCGGCGCCGGGCGATGCGACCACCGAGCGCACGACCATCACGACCAAGATTCGCTCGCTGCTGGTCGGCGCGAGCGTCGTCGTGATCGTGCTCGGCTCATTCAAAATGGCAATGAATTTACTCGACGGATCGACATCCGCGCCGACCGAGACCTCCAGCGAAGCGCCGCCGATGAAGCTCGCCCCGCCGGAAAGCTCGTCGCGCCCGGCCCCGCAGTCGCCCGCCGCACCGTCGATGACATCGCCGATGCCGATCGGCCGTCAATCGTTGATCGCGCCGCAACCGTCCGACACGCCGTTCGCGGGTGTTGCCATGCCCGCGCCGACGCAACTCGCCACGGCCGACGCCGACGTCACCAACTCGATCCCGCAACAGTCGAGTGCGGCCCCGTCATTGCCGCCGGCGGGCCGCAAGCCGAAGCAGATTGCGATTCCGTCCAACGAGCAATTGCCTGAGCTGATCGCTGGGCCGACGCTGCGCGCGGCGGCTTTGAAGGGCGACCCGTCTGCCGCCTACGAGATCGGCATGCGCTATGCCGAAGCGCGAGGCGTGCCCGCGAATTTCGCCGAGGCCGCCAAATGGTACGACCGCGCCGCGCAAGCGGGCGTGGTCCCAGCGATGTTCCGCATCGGCACGCTCTACGAAAAGGGTATGAGCGTCAAAAAAGACATCGAGACCGCACGCAAATATTATGTCGCAGCGGCCGAGCGCGGCAACGCGAAGGCGATGCACAATCTCGCGGTGCTTGACGCAGATGGCGGCGGGGCTGGCGCGAACTACAAGAGCGCGGCGCAATGGTTCCGCAAGGCGGCCGAGCGTGGCGTCGCGGACAGCCAGTACAATCTTGGCATTCTTTACGCGCGCGGCATCGGCGTCGAACAGAATCTCGCCGAGTCGTATAAGTGGTTCAGCCTTGCCGCGGCCCAAGGGGATGCGGATTCCGGCACCAAGCGCGACGATATCGCCAAGCGACTCGACCCGCAGTCGCTGGCCGCTGCCAAGCTGGCGATCCAGACCTTCACGCCGGAGCCGCAGCCCGACGACGCCATCATCGTGGCGGCCCCCGCCGGCGGCTGGGACAATGCCGGGAGCCCTGTGGCGAAGCCCGCACCGGCCAAGCGCGCCGCGCGTTAGCCCCGACGCGGGACGCGGCCTCCTAAAAAAGCCGCCGCTTCCCGAATTCTTTAACCCCCGCTCCCGCCGTTTGGTCTATGCAGGGCTTTGGCCTGTGCCGGCGCGGTTTTGAACCTTCCGCGCCGCAAATCCAAAGCGAACCGCGCGTGCAGCTTTACCTCCCCATCGCCGACCTTCCGGTCAACGTCCTTCTGGTCCTCGCGATGGGTGCGGCGGTCGGGTTCGTGTCCGGCATGTTCGGCATCGGCGGCGGCTTCCTGATGACGCCGTTGTTGATCTTCATCGGCATCTCGCCCGGCGTCGCCGTGGCTTCGGTCGCGAGCCATATCGCGGCCTCGTCGTTTTCCGGCGCGTTGTCCTACTGGCGTCGCCGCGCCATCGATCCGGCGCTGGCGCTCGTCTTGTTGTCGGGCGGCATCGTCGGCACGGCGCTGGGCGTCTGGCTGTTCACGATCCTGCGCAAACTCGGCCAACTCGATCTCTTGATCGCGCTGTCTTACGTCGTGCTGCTCTCGACCGTCGGCGGGCTGATGTTCTGGGAGGGCTTGCGCGCAATCCTGCGCACGCGCGGCGACAGGCCGCCGGTGCGGCGCTCGCGCGGCCATAATTGGGTGCATGGCCTGCCGCTGAAAATGCGGTTCAAACGGTCGAAGATTTATCTCTCGGTCATTCCGGTGATCGCGACCGGTCTCATCATCGGCTTCGTCGGCGCTGTGATGGGCATCGGCGGCGGCTTCATCCTGATCCCGATCCTCATTTATATTCTGCGCGTGCCGACATCGACCGTGATCGGCACGTCGATGGTACTGACATTGGTGACGATGGTGTTCGCAACCCTGTTGCATGCCGTCACCAATCATCTCGTCGATATCGTGCTCGCGTTGATTCTGATGATCGGCGGCGTCACCGGCGCGCAATTCGGCGCGCGGGCCGGGCAGCGCATTCGCGGCGAGCATCTGCGGTTGTTGCTCGGCCTGCTCGTTTTGTCGGTCGGGATCCGCTTCGCTATCGAGTTGGTGGCCCAGCCTAACGATCTGTTCACGATCCGCGACACGAGCGTCGGCTCATGACCGCGCGCGCGATCCTATTGGTTCTGGCTATGCTGCTCGGTGCGAACGCAGCACAGGCCGAACGCCTGATCGTGTCGGTGTCGAACCATCGCGTTACGGTCACGCCGAATTATTCGGGCGAAGAATTGGTGCTGTTCGGCTC
>JANMAN010000546.1:0-8873 GCA_031359885.1 Tardiphaga sp.
CTCGACCTGTTCACGCCGTCGCCTTACCTGTTTTTCTCGGTGCATCTCGATGGCTTGCGCGACCATCACGACAAGGCCGTCTCGCAGCAAGGCGTCTTCGACCGCGCCGTCTCTGCGATCAAGGCCGCAAAGGCCAAAGGCTTCGCCGTCAACGTCAATGCAACCATCTTCGACGGCCATGCCGCCGAGGATATTGCCAAATTCCTCGACTTCACGGTCGAGCTTGGCGTCGGCGTGTCGATGTCGCCCGGCTACGCTTATGAGCGCGCGCCGGATCAGGAGCATTTCCTGAATCGCACAAAGACCAAGAAGCTGTTCCGCGACGTCTTCGCCCTCGGTAAGGGCAAGAAGTGGGACATCATGCATTCGGGTCTCTTCCTCGACTTTCTCGCCGGCAACCAGGAATACGAATGCAAGCCGTGGGGCATGCCCGCGCGTAACATCTTCGGCTGGCAGAAGCCCTGCTATCTGCTTGGCGAAGGTTATACGAAGACCTTCCAAGAACTGATGGACACGACCGACTGGGACACTTACGGCACCGGCAAGTACGAGAAGTGCGCCGACTGCATGGCCCATTGCGGTTACGAGCCGACGGCGGCGGACAATGCGATCAGCAATCCGTTCAAGGCGATGTGGGTTGCCATGCGCGGCGTGAAAACGTCCGGCCCGATGGCGCCTGAGATCAATCTCGATCATCAACGCCCGGCGCAGTACATCTTCTCGGCCGAAGTGCAAAAGCGCCTGTCGGACATCCGCAAGGATGAAGCCGCGGCGGCTGCTGCCAAGGCGGCTGCGAAAGAACAGCAAAAGGCATCGACGGCCGCTTGAACCACGGCTTCGCAGTCAAATACAAATGGCGCCGGAGATCATCTCCGGCGCCATTTTTTTGAAACTGACGGTACGAAAAATTAGCTTTCGGCCCCGATCAATCCACCGCCGCCGATCAGGAAACTCCGGCATCCGCGCAACGAGCGCAGCGCGCGGTTGAAGTCTCGGCCGGTGGACACCAGCGAACGCAAAAGCGTCGGGTTCCGGGCAAGCCCGCGCAACACCTTGCGCAGGTCGATGTCGCCATTGGGCTTGATGGCGTTGGTCGCGAGTTCGGGAAGCGCGCGGGTCGCAGGATCGCTGATCACGCGGACAGCGGCGAAGGGAAGCCCCGCTTCGGCTGCATAAGCCGCCGCAATATGGCTCTCCATGTCCACTGCCGCCGCACCGGTTAAGTCACGTAGCGACGCTTTTTCAGCCCGTGCCGCAATCACCTTCTCGACGCCAACCAGGCTTCCGCGAATCACGCGTCGACCACCGAGGTCGGCATCGGCTAGGAGTTCTCGACTGAGATCACGTCCGGCCGTCCAACGTTCGTTGCCCGCAACCACATCGGTCGCGACCACGACATCGCCGGATTGAAGATCCGGATCGAGGCCGCCGGCGACGCCAAAACTGATCACGCCTCTGATCGATGCAGGATCGAAGCTCGCCAACATGGCGCGCAGTTGTTTGGGATCGCTACTGCTGCAGATAACGGTCATGCCCGGGCCCGCGGCGATGCGAGCTTCCTGGACCAGACCCGTGACAATCAGAACCGGCCGCGTATCGAACGATCGTGCTGCGGACGCGGCTTCTACCCCAACCCCCAAAATCACATTCCGACCCCTACGACCTTGCTATTCGTGCTTTTCAAGTTCCGATACCGCGCCAAGGCCCAGAGCGGGAAGAACTTCGCATAACCGTGATAACGCAGATAGAACACGCGAGGAAAGCCGGTTGCCGTATAACGTTGCTCATCCCACAGTCCTTTTTCAGTCTGTGTGCTAATTAGGCACTGCATCCCCCGCCGCGTCGCAGGAGACTCCACCTCTCCTGCCGCCATCAATGCAAGCAAGGCCCATGCCGTTTGCGATGCTGTCGTCGGGGCTGCGTCGAATTTTTCGTAATCGAGCTTATAGCTGGTCGCATCTTCACCCCAGCCGCCGTCCGGATTCTGAATGCCGTTCAACCACGCGACAGCTTTGCGAATCATGGGATCCTGATGATCCACGCCCGCTGCATTCAGAGCGCAGAGCACCGACCATGTCCCGTAGATATAGTTCAAGCCCCAGCGGCCATACCAGGAGCCGTCAGGCAATTGGGTTCGTCGCAGATATTCGACGCCATCGGCGAGCGGCTTGGAGGTCTCGGTGGTCTCGCCGAGTTGCGCCAGCATCGAGACGCAGCGCGCCGTCACATCCTCAGTCGGCGGATCAAGCAATGCGCCGTGATCAGAAAACGGGATGCTGTTGAGATAATATTCGAGGTTGTCGACATCGAAGGCCGCCCAGCCGCCGTCGCGGCTTTGCATGCCCTCGATCCATTCGCGCGCGCGGTGAATAGCTGCATCATAGTCGCGGCTGCCGGTTTCCCGACGCGCCCGGTCCATGGCCATCACGACAACAGCCGTGTCGTCTAAATCGGGATAGTGAGCATTGTTGTACTGAAACGCCCAGCCGCCGGGCCGTAGGTCCGGCCGCTTGACCGCCCAGTCGCCTTTGACGTCCAGCACCTGCTTCGGCAGCAACCAATCAAGCGCTTGCTTGGCCGGACCGACCGTCGTTTCACCGCCCGTCTCGAGCATCGCATGCGCGGTCAGCGCAGTGTCCCAGATCGGCGATACGCAGGGTTGGCAATAGGCCTCGTCGTCATGGATGACCAACAGCTTATCGATCCCGCGCCGCGTGGTGGCGCGCGGCGGATGATCCGCAGGGAAGCCGAGCACCTCGTACATCATCACGGTGTTGGCCATCGGCGGATAGATCGCGCCGAGCCCGTCTTCGCCGTTCAAGCGCTCCTCGACGAAAGCAACGGCCTTGTCGATCGCGTGTTTGCGAAGTGTCTTCGGAAAGAACGGCTCGACGACCCGCAACACTTTATCGAGGACATCGAAGGCGGCAAATAGGAGTTTGCTTTGATGCGGCGCTCGCGCCGTCGTGCCGATGGTCTGCGGATTTTGCAGGAACAGCTCATCGATGCCGACGCAGCCGAGGTTTTGCGCGCGCGGCTTGAGCGCTGCCAGCACCATCAAAGGCACGATCGTGGTGCGGGCCCAATAGGAAATCTTGTTGAGATGAAACGGAAACCAGCGCGGCAGCAGCATGATCTCGACGGGCAGGACCGGCACGCTGTTCCACGTCGTCACGCCGAACATCGCAAGCATGAACCGGGTGAAAACATTGCTGTGTATCGCTCCGCCGCGCGACCGGATCGCCTCTCGTGCCCGCGCCATGGACGGCGCATTCGGGTCTTCGCCCATCATCTTCAGCGCAAAATAGGCCTTTACGCTGGCGCTCATGTCGAAGCCGCCATCGTGCACGAGCGGCCATCCGCCATGAGCACCTTGAATGCGACGCAGATAGTTGCTGATCTTGCGTTGAAGTTCATAATCGACGGGTTCGGCAAGGTAATGCCGCAGAAGGACATACTCGGCGGGAATCGTCGCGTCGGCCTCCAGCTCGAACACCCAATGCCCATCGGGCTGGCGCAACGCCAGCAATCCGTTCGCGGCTGCATCGATGCTTGACTGCAACACGCCCGGTGCGTCCACATCACGCTGTTGATGACCGAAATCGATAACGCTCATTCGAATCGCTCGCTTGATTGATCTTCGACGTCGCGACAAAAAGCCTGCGACACAGTGAATTTAGTTTCGTGGCATCGCCAGCGCGAGAGCTGCCGCCCGATCGCCCGAGCGCACCGATCCCTCGATCGTCGCCGGCAACCCCGTATCGGTCCAGTCGCCGGCGACGAACAGATTTACAGCACCCGTTCGGGCACCTGGCCGCATCGCATTCTGTTTTGGCGTCGAGGCGAACGTCGCACGACGCTCGCGAACGATCTGCCATGGCGGCAAATCGCCTTCGGCGATCGCATCCGACAATCCGGCCGTCTTGCAGATGTCGCGCCAGATCGCGCGAGCCAGCTCTTCGCGCGGCATGTTCACGAGGCGATCGCCGTTACTGATCGTCACTGACAATCGCTGCGGAAAGGCGAACAGCCATTCCACCATCCCGCCGACAACCCCGGTCAACGAAGGACAGTCTACCGGCGGATCGAAGCGAAAATGTGCGTTCACGATGGCACGAAATTCGGTCGGCGCGGTGAGTCCGGGCACCAGGGACGTTGCGGCACGTGGCGGCACTGCGAGGATGACGACGTCGTCGGCCGCAAGCTCGATGCTGTCGGTGCCGAAATCCAACGCCGTGGCGCGGCCACCTGCCTGCTTGATCGCGCGCAACTCGTGGCCGAAATGGACCCCTGCCCCTTGTTGTTTGAGAAGCTCAATCGCTGGCTCGACCAGAACCGCACTCAGCCCGTCTCGTGCGATCAGCGGCCGACAATTCTGCCCGCCTGCCAACAACGTCTCGCGCACGATCGCACCGGCAAGCCCGGCAGACCCTTCAGGCGGATCGACGTTCAATGCCGCCAGCAGCAGCGGCTGCACGAGACGATGATAGAGCGTACCGTCGCAAGGAATCGCGTCGCCAACGAGACGGCTGGTCGGCGACCACACCAGCGGCAGCAGCTTCAAATAATCGCCGACCGACGTATCCGGCACGCGACGTTTCGAATCGAACAGCCAAGCCGGAATGCGCGAATTGCCGAGGTCGAGCGTCCAACGTTTGCCCGTCGAAATATCAACGAACGGAAACACCGCGCGATCCGGCCCAACCAAGCCCGCCTCGGTGCCGATCGCGCGTGCATAGGCACGCGCGTGATGATTGCCGGACAACAGAAGATGATTGCCGTTGTCGATCACGAGATCGGTTGCAGAGTCATAATAGGAACGACATCGACCGCCGGCCTGCTGCGTCGCCTCATGCACATGAACATGATAACCGGCCTGCGAAAGCCGGACGGCGGCCGTGAGGCCGGACAATCCGGCACCGATGATGTGAGCAGTCTTTCGCATCAGATGATGCCGTATTGCAGGAGGATTGCGATCCGCGACGCCTTGCCGAGTTTCACCGGCGGCCGCGGCGCCGAGAAGCCGCGGGCAATCAGCAGGTCAAGAATCGCGTGATAATATTTCGACATGATGCGCGGTGCTTTGACGATGCGGCGCGGATGTCTGGCCATGACCTCGTCAGCCTTATCGAAGTGCATCTGCGCCCGCTTTACCAGCGGCCCACAGACACGCGGCAGCGCGGGACTGGCGGTGACCGCATGCGGATCGAAGCTCGTGATGCCGGCGTGATAGAGCCCCTCGCGGGGCAGATAGAGCCGGCCAAGGTCGGCGTCCTCGTCGACGTCGCGCAGAATGTTCGTCAGTTGCAGCGCGCGACCCAGATGATGTGCCAACTCGATGCCGTCGGCGTCCGGCAAACCGAATACTTTAACCGAGAGGCGACCGACGGCGCTGGCAACGCGATCACAATAGAGATCGAGCGTGGCTTCATCCGGTGCACGAATATCTGCCGGTATGTCCATTTCCATACCATCGATCACGGCAAGAAAGTCCTCGCGGCACATGCCGAACTGCTTCACGGACCCGACGTAATCATGCAGTCGTGGCGGCGGATGGCCGGCGTAGAGGGCATCGATGTCTTCGCGCCAAACCTGCAATGCCGCGAGGCGCTCGTCGCGTGGATCATGTGAGTCGGCGATATCGTCGACCTGTCGGCAGAAGCTGTAGATCTGGAACATCGCCTCGCGTTGCGCACGCGGCAGAATCTTCATCGCGGCGTAGAAGGAACTTCCGACTGCGATACCTTCCGGCTTTCCAACGTCAGTGGTCATCTGCTGATTCATGCGGCCGGTTTCGACCGCGATGGCACGTGACCGCCGGTTGCCCGACGCCACAAGCCGCCGGCAACGCCCGACAGCGCATATCCGGCCATCGCGCCTTTCGACAGATGCACATTCTCACTGAGCGGATCGCGCACTTTCAGCAAATCGAGAATGCGGTCGGCGAAGGTTTGGATGACGGCGATCTCGCAGCCAAGGCGCGTATCGGCGACGTGGACATCGAGCGCTTCGCTCTGTCGGAGCAGTCCTGTCGTTTTGTCCGCAAGCTCGCGAAAACAGGCGCGCAGCGGCACTGACGCACGCGCTTGTCCGAGATGATCGACGGACGCGCCATGCCGCGACAACATATCCTGCGGGATATAAACCCGATCGAGATTGCGGAAATCCTCTCCGCAATCTTGCAGATGATTGTTGATCTGGAGTGCCGCGCATAACGCGTCAGATGCCGGCCAAGTGGCCGTGCTTTCACCGTGGACGTCGAGCATGAAACGCCCGACCGGCATGGCCGAATACGAACAATAATGAATGAGGTCGTCCCAGTCGGTCGTCCGACGCTTGGTGACGTCCATGCGGAACGCAGTCAGAACGTCGCGGGCATGGCGTGGTGCCATGCCGCGTTCGGCCAGGGCTTTACGCAGCGCGACCGCTTCTTTTTGGCCGTGTCCTGAATGAGCGGTTTCGTTGGTCAGATCGGCGTCGAGCTCGTCGAGTAACCGCAGCTTCGTCACATCGTCGAGATCGGCGTGATCCGCGATATCATCGGCAGTGCGGACAAAATTATAAAAAGCGAGAATCAGCGCCCGATGACGCGGGTGGATGATCCACGACGCGACCGGGAAATTTTCGTCGCGATGGGTTTTGCCCGATCGCAATTCGCCCGCTGACGACATCTGATTTCTGAACTTATGAATACGACACAAATCCACGCCGCCGCTCCTGACCTCAGGAGCGGCGACGCGGATGATGGGTCCGTATAGGGGAAAATCGCACGAAGACCAATGCTATCGGCAAAGGTCTCGAACGCAAACTTACTGACCGTGGCTGACCAGCACGGCGTTGCAAGCTTTCGAGATTTTCGGGCGGTTCTGCTGAAGGCACGACAGGATGACGAGGTCGCCCTGATCCATAATCTTGCGACAGAACTTCTGAACATCACGCGAACAAGCCGCCTGTTCCTGATCTGTGCCGCTTCGCTGGGCTTGGGCGAATGCCCCGGTGGTCACCGTCGTCATCAACATGGCGGAAATCAAGGCAATTCTCAGCATCGTAGTCCTTCATAGATCAATGAGCGGATATTTAGCCTGTTCTTAGCATAACAGGCAGCATGCGGTACCGCGGCAACCGACGGGAGGTCGAAACCGTCCGCGCTGGAAAAGACTGCGAGCATCGTTGCCGACACAAAGCACCTACAATTGCGGCCAAATTTGCGACGGCAATTGATTTCCTTTTTCCCTGCGACATTGTGTATTCAATCGCTATAACCCAGCAATATCGCCTCGAATGCCATGCCATGAACCGGGTATCGTGCGATATGACTAATCAAACGACGTAACGATTTGTATTGATCCGCAAGCAGCTTTTTCGATAGGAAACTTTTGCAATGACACTTTTTGCCCTCGATAAATCGCCTATACGCATGCTGGGATTTGCTGCGCTGCTGACGCTATGCAGCACGACCGCGCAAGCGCAATCCGGTCCTTTTGCAGGTTTCGAGGGATCGTGGAGCGGCAACGGCACTGTGTCGCTGGCCAGCGGAACGACCGAAAAGATCCGCTGCCGTGCGACCTACGCTGCATCGGGCAATGCTTTGCAGCAGACGCTGCGCTGTGCCAGCGACAGCTACACATTCAATCTGAGCAGCAACGTCACGAGCCAGGGCGACCGGGTCTCCGGCAACTGGAGCGAAACAAGCCGCGGGATCAATGGCAGCCTGCAAGGCACGGCCGGCGGCGGTCAGATGCAGGTGTTCGTCGAGGCGGCCGGTTTCGCGGCAAATATCGCGTTGACGACACGCGGAAACAAGCAGTCGGTCTCGATCTCGTCCAAAGGCGAGATCAAGGGCGTGAACATCACGATGGTGAAAAGCTGAGGTGCTACTCGGCCGGCTTCGCTTGAGTTTGCCGGCCGCGAATTTTCTCGGACATATTGATCAGCCACATCGCGGTCGGGCGCAGGATGAACAAGTCCGCCACTAAGGCGGCGACCATCGAGAACGCGCTGAGCCAGCCGAACAATCTCAGCGACGGCAGATCCGAAAACACCGTCACCACGAGGCCACAGGCCAACACCACCGTCGTCAAGATCAGAGCGGGGCCGACCAGCACGGTGGCCCGCTCGACCGCCAACGCCGAGCCGACACCGGGGCGATCCTCCATCCGCAGACGATTGAGGAAATGGATGGTCGCGCTGAGGCCTAATCCGAACGACACGGTGAGCGCCACGACGCTCGCGAATTGCAGGCCCTCTCCGAGAAACCACAGCAGCGTTCCGGAGAGCACCACCGGGAAAATACCGGGCAGGATGCAGGCAAGGCCGACGACAACCGAACGGAACGCGAGGCCGATGAAGATCGCAACCAGCCCGAACTCGATGGTCAGGCCGTTGTTCAGCTTTTCGATCATGCTGGCGCTGTTGCGCGCGGCGATCGCCGACAAGCCGGTGACCGCTATCTCATAGCCGGGATGCGCCGCCCGCACTGTGTTCAACGTCGAATCAAGTTTCGTCACGACCGGCAATATCTGGCTGGAATCGCTATCCGGGACGCGGCCCGATACCAGCACGGCATCCTTCTCTGCCGAAATGAAACGGCGCGACAGATGTTCGGGGATTAGATCGACATACTCTTTCAACGTCGCGACGTCTGAACTGCCGGCCTTCTCTGCGAGCCAGCGCCGCAGCGTTTCGACCGACCAGACGTTTCCGACGCCGGCCTGCTTCTCGACCATCGCATGCACGTCGGCGATCGTCTTGAGGCTTTCCGTCGAATACAGATCCTGTCCTTTGGGAAACTCGATCAGAATGTCGATCGGGTTTGCACCTGTGAGCTTCGCATCGAGCCGCCCGCTCGCGGCGACGGCCTGCTGCTTGTCCGG
>JANMAN010000581.1:0-3589 GCA_031359885.1 Tardiphaga sp.
CCGGAATCTCATCATGTTCATCTTGACCAGATTCCGGGTTCGCAGTTGGCAATAGCCACCTGCGCCCCGGAATGACGGCAATATTTACCCCACCCGCCACTCCGGCACGTCGTCACCTGCCATGTGGATCGCGCCCGACGATCCGACCGGTGTGCGGTCCATGTCCATCAGATGCGTCAACGTCGCCTGGTCGGACACCGGCACCCGCGCCAGCGTGCGTGATTTATTCTCGGTCCGCAGCATGACCACGCCGTGCTCGGGCGCGGCATTCGCGCCGTACAGCACCGTGAACGCCTCGACCTTGCCGTGGCCGGAGGGCGCTGCATCGAAGGCCGGTGCCTTGCCGCGCGCGGCATCGGCGATCGCCTGTACGGAGGTGTCTTGCGACAAAGGCTGCAACGGCGCGTCGGGCGACAGCACCAGCGCATGATGTTTGGTGACGAAACCGCCTTGACCGTACAGCAACCCCAATTTCGCGCCGCCGCGCAGCTTGCGCACCATCGCGCAGGCCGCATGCGTCATGTAAGTGTTGAGCGGCGCGCCGAAGAATGTGAGCCCGCCGGTCACTGTCGGCATCACGTCTTCGCTGAGGCCGAGCGTCCGCCGCGCCATCTTCGGCACGCAGGGAAAGCAGCTATAGAGTTCGATCGCATCGAACGCTTGGCCGTCGCCGCCGACGAGAGTCATCGCGGCCTGCAGCACGGCATTCTGCGCGTGGCTCTCGACGAATTGGTCGCGGTCGAGATAATCGCGCGGCTCCTCGGCCGATGCGCCGCCATGAATGTGGATCATCTTCGCGGCGGGAATACCGAGCGCGCGTGCATGCGCCAACGATGTCATGATGATCGCGCCGCCCATGTTCACCGTGGGGTTGGCGACCATCAGCTTGGTGTAGGGCCAGGCGATCAGACGGTTCTCGGGCGACGGCGTCGTGATGGTCTCGGCGGAAACCTCGCGCTTCATCCATGACTGCGGATTGGTCGCGGCGACCGCCGAATAGCGCGCCCACAGCGCACCGGATTCCGCCATCGCTGCACGCGGGGTCTGACCCCAATGCGCCGACGTTGCGGATTCATACAGCGGATAGACGGTGACCGGACGAAACACGCCAAGCGTCACAGCCAGCGGTTTTTGAAATGCCGCGCCGCGCTTGGCTTCCTCGACGTGATGCGCAAACGGCGTCCAGGGCAGGTCGATCTTTGCGCGTGCGGCTTTGGTCGCCGTGCCTTGAGCTTCCGCGCCGCAGACGGCGGCGACCTTGCTCTCGCCGCGCGCGATACGTTGCGCTGCCTCGTGCAGATAGCGGATCGGGCTCTCGCCGCCGACCGGGCCGTAATAATTATGCGCAGGCTGAGCGCCGATCCGTTCGGCCAGCAATTGTTCGGGAGCGTCGTATCGCCAGCTCAGAAAATTCACGACGTCCAGCGAGTCGATCTCGGCCAGTAACGGCGCGCCGGCATCCTCGGCCGCACGTTTGAGTGCGGCTTCGAGCAGCGCCAGCGGTTCGAGACCCTGCACGATGTCGGCCGGACGATCGGTGATCTCGCCGATGCCGACGATGACGGGGATGCGATCGTCGGGCAGGGGAGTTTGGTAGGGCATGGTGTTGCTTTCTTAAGACTCATATTTCTAAGCCGTCATTCCGGGGCTCGCGCGCATCTTTGCGCGAGAGAACCCGGAATCTTATCATGTTCATCTTGCGGGGATTCCGGGTTCGCATGCGGCAAGAGCCGCCTGCGCCCCGGAATGACGTTGTGGGGCAGGAGCAAACTTCACTCCGCGACCAGCGCGTTCATGTGTTCGATCGCGTCCGCGAAATCTTCCTTGAATTCCTGCACCACCGCGCCCGCGGATTTCACGCTATCGATCAGCCCGACGCCTTGCCCGACGAAATAACTCACCAAATCGCGCGCGGCGGCGTTGCCCGATGCGGCCGATCTGTCGATCGACGCAAACGCGTCGCGGCTGATGATACTTTGCAACGGCATCGGCAATGCGCCCGGCGAGTCTTCGCCGCGGTCCCACGCATCCGTCCATACCGAGCGCAATTGCCGCGCGGGCTTTCCGGTGCGGCCCTTGGAGCGAATTGCATCGCGCGACGACGCCGCGATCATCTTCTCGCGGAAAATATCCGACGTCTCGGACTCGGTCGTCGCGAGCCACACCGATCCGGTCCACGCGCCGGCGGCTCCCATCGCCATGCACGCTGCCATCTGACGCCCGGTCATGATGCCGCCGGCGGCGAGCACCGGCACCTCGCGCATCGGTTTGATCGCCTTGATCACCTCGGGCACCAGCACCAGCGTCGAGACCTCGCCGCAATGCCCGCCAGCCTCGGTGCCCTGCACGACGAGGATATCGACGCCTGCCGCGACCTGCCGGATCGCGTGCTCCTTCGCACCGACCAGTGCCGCGACCGGCACGTTATGTTTTTTGCCCATCTCGATCATCGCCTTCGGGGGTACGCCGAGCGCATTGGCGATCAGCCTGATCGGATGATTGAACGAGACATCCAGCAATGCGAGCGCCGTCTCGCCGTCGAAGGGTTGCGGCTGCTGCGGATCGACCTCGGTGGTTTTCAGTTCGATGCCGTGTTTCTTCAACAGGTCGCGCGTAAAGGCGCGGTGCGCCGGCGACACGCGGGCTTCGAGGCTTTGCCAGGTGACGTTCTTTTCACCGGAGGTGGAAATGTTTTCCGGGATGAGCACGTCGATGCCGTAAGGCTTGCCGTCGCAATGCTTGTCGATCCACGTCAATTCCTGTTCGAGGCTTCGTGGCGAGTGCACCGTCGCGCCGAGGACGCCGAAGCCGCCGGCGCGGCTGACTGCGGCCACGACGTCGCGACAATGGCTGAAGGCCAGCAGCGGAAATTCGATGCCCAGCATCGCGCAGATCGGCGATTTCATGATGTGCTCCCGCTGACGCTCGTTCGAGCGGCGTCGTGTTGTTCTTCTGAGCACAGGCTAGCGCAGGACGTCCCAAGCCACAATCGCCGCCGTCCTATTCCGCGGCGAGCGCTTTCAATTCGGCGCGGGTTTTCGGCTTGGCTTTGATTTTCAACTCGTCCGCGTCTTGCCGCTCGCGCACGGAGTTGCGCACGATCTGATCCTGCCCAGGCCGATATTGCGGCGGACACGCGATGTCGGCGCCGTACCACGCGGCGGCGCGCAACGTGAACGACGGATCGATCAGATGCGGTCGCCCCAGCGCCACGAGATCGGCACGTCCGGCGGCCAGGATCGTATTGATCTGATCGGATGTCGTGATGTTGCCGACGCACATCGTCGCGACGCGGGCCTCGTTGCGGACCTGATCGGCGAACGGCGTCTGAAACATGCGGCCGTAGATTGGCTGCGCGTCGCGCACGGTCTGTCCCGTCGAGACGTCGATGAGATCGACGCCGGCTTCGCGAAACGCACGCGCGAACTGGACCGCGTCGTCGCCGGTGATGCCGCCTTCGGCCCAATCCGTCGCGGAAATGCGGACCGACATCGGCTTGTGCTTCGGCCAGGCCGCGCGCATCGCACCGAACACTTCGAGCGGAAAGCGCAGACGATTTTCCGGCGTGCCGCCATAAGCGTCGCTGCGC
>JANMAN010000588.1:0-2982 GCA_031359885.1 Tardiphaga sp.
GCCTGCAATAGCGCCTGATCGAGCGCGCCGTGATGATAGCGCTGTTCGTCCGGTGCGGCTTTGCCTGACCTGGATTTTGTCACTGGCTTGGATTTCGCGGGTAATGGCTTGTGGGAGATGGACTTGGCGATCATCGGACCACCATACCGGTCCATATTTACACTGTAAAGATTTTGCTTGACGATTGGAGCGGCCGCTAGTACGGATATCTTTACGTCGTAAAGATTTTATACGAGGTTTGTCATGACGCTTTTTCTGATCGTGTTGCCGTTTGCCGTTTTCACGCTCCTCATGACGGTGGCGTCGTCAGTGACGAGCCTGTTTTCCGCCGCAGCCATGGCCTCGATCATCGTGTTGCACGATTTGATCGCCGGTCGTTCGCTGAAGATGTTGGGCGCCGGCAGCGCAATGACGTTTCTGACCATCGGCTGTTACATCGTTCTAGTGGATCAGCACGTGAGCACGTTATCAGTGCGGATCGCAGTCGATGTCGGCGTCCTGACGATCGGTCTGCTCTCGATCATCATGCGCGCGCCGTTCACGTTGCAATATGCGATCGAGATCGTCGATGCCGAAACCGCGCGGTTACCCAGTTTTCGTCGCGTCAATTATATTTTGACATCAGCATGGATCGGCGCGTTCGCCCTCATGCTCGCTGCAAACATGCTGATGATTTACGTGCCGAGCCTGCCGCTGTGGGTCGGTCTCGCGATCGCTTTCGCAGCTCGAAGTTCTGCAGCTTATTTCACGCAGTGGTATCCGCAGCATCACCGCGCCAGAATGACTCGCGACGCGACTGTCATCTGACGCCAAATCGGAGGTCGCGCCATGACGGATGTGTTTGCAAAGCTCGCGTCCGATTTCTTTTCCACGATCGTTTTTCTTGTTGTGTATGCCGTCACAGGCGACGTGCTGATCGCCACCGGCGTCGCCATTGCCGGCGCAATCGCGCAATTGATCTACGCGCAGATCACGCGCAAGGCACTCAGCTACATGACCTATGCGAGCCTCGCATTGGTGATTGTCTTAGGTGTTGCAACACTCGTCACCAACGATCCGCGCTTCGTGCTCGCCAAACCCAGCATCGCACACTTCGCAATCGGCGGGATCATGCTGAAAAAAGGATGGATGCTGCGGTACATGCCCGACATCGTGAAACAGAACGCGGCCGACGTCATCAATACGGCCGGCTATTGCTGGGCGGCGCTGATGGTCGCACTCGGGCTCGGCGTCATCGCAGTCGCCATGACAGGCGATATGAAGCTTTGGGCGATCTACGTGTCGTTCATTGTGATAGGCGCGAAAGTCGCAGCCTTCGCCATCCAATACGCCATTACGCGGATCGTCATCGGACGCCGCCTGCGTCGAAGGGCATTAGAAATACGAGTATAAAACCACTGCGTTTGCGGCGCTCGCGACCATCAGAAACGCAACGAGGGCCGCGTATAAAATGACGGCGTTAGGGACGATCCAAGATTTCCGAATCGAAGCGATCATGACTCCATTGAAGCAGAGCCATTTCAACCGTCATCGTTTTTCTTTTTCACGGACGATCTTGCGAGTCGTAACCGAATCGAGTCCGCGTGGCGCCGTTCGCAAGAGATGCTTTTCTTTAGATGACGCACGACCTATCTGACGGCGCGCGCTTGTCATCAAAAGCTGATACTAAAGCGACGCAACACAATGGAGGACATATGTCACTCGACGGCAATTGGACGATCACTATGACCACCCCGATGGGCGAGCGCACCGCAGCGCTCGTGCTCAAGGCCGCTGGCGGCACGCTGACCGGGACGCAATCAGCAGACGGAAATTCGGGCGAGATTTTCGACGGGACCGTTGATGGCAACAGTGTCGCCTGGAAGATCGACATCACCGATCCGATGCAACTGACGCTGGACTATACGGGCACCATCGATGGCGACAACATGAGCGGTGACATGAGCATCGGTCCGATGGGCAGCTTTCCTTTCACGGGCGTGCGGGCGTAACGTCATCCCGGATCACAGTCGTCGAGCGACGTTTTTGGTCGCCGAGCGATGCAGCTCCTTCCCGACAGCGATTATGGATTCCGGGCCTTCACCTCAGCCGGCAACCGCCGGCCGCGGTGACCCCCGGAACGACATGACCCCTACCCCAAATTCAATTCCTTGAAGAAATCATTGCCCTTGTTGTCGATGATGATGAAGGCCGGGAAGTCTTCGACTTCGATGCGCCAGATCGCTTCCATGCCAAGCTCGGCATATTCGACCAATTCGACCTTCTTGATGCAGTGCTCCGCGAGATTTGCGGCCGAGCCGCCGACCGATCCAAGATAAAAACCGCCGTGCTTTTTACAAGCGTCGCGCACCGCGACGGCGCGATTGCCTTTAGCGACCATCACCATCGAGCCGCCGGCCGCCTGGAATTGGTCCACGAAGGAATCCATCCGACCAGCCGTCGTCGGCCCGAATGCGCCGGACGCATAACCCTCCGGCGTCTTGGCGGGGCCGGCGTAGTAGACCGGATGGTTCTTGAAATAATCCGGCAGCGGCTCGCCTTTCTCCAGGCGCTCGCGCAACTTCGCATGGGCTGAATCGCGCGCCACGATCATGGTGCCGGACAGCGACAGCCGCGTTTTGATAGGATAGTTCGACAGCGTCTTCAGAATATCCGCCATCGGCTGATTGAGATCGATCTTCACGACCTCTCCGCCGAGCGCGGTTTCCACTGCCGGCAGATATTGCGCTGGATTGTGTTCGAGTTCTTCCAGATAGACACCGTCCTTGGTGATCTTGCCGAGCACCTGGCGATCCGCCGAACACGACACCCCGAGGCCGATCGGCAGCGACGCGCCATGGCGCGGCAGCCGGATCACGCGCACGTCGTGGCAAAAATACTAGCCGCCGAATAGCGCGCCGACGCCGAGCGACTGCGTCATCTACAGAATCTCGTGCTCCATTTCCAGAACGCGGAAGGCGTTGCCATCCGCCGAGCCCTGCG
>JANMAN010000592.1:0-2556 GCA_031359885.1 Tardiphaga sp.
CGCACCCGCCATGTCACGGTCGGAACCGCGCTGTTGAGCGGCAGCGTCAGACTGCGCCCGCCTGCTCCCTGATCCGGCAAGATCGCGCGGCGGAACTCGACGCCATCCGGCCGCTCGATGACCAGCGTCAGCGGGCTGCCGCCGACCGCAATGCCCTGCCCGTCACGCAACAGCGCCGTCAGGTAGACCGTCTCGCCGGAGCGATAGACGCCGCGCTCGGCATAGACGAACGCGTCGGCCCCGGCCGGCGCGGGCCGACCGGCGACGCCGCGATCGGTGAGGTCGAAGGCCTGTGACTTGAGGCTGAGGAACGCGTAGTCGGCCTTGTCGGTCGTGACCGTCAGCAGTGCCGGCGACAGACCACCCTCTCCCCGCGCCAGCCCGGCCTCGAACAGCACATGTCCGGCCTCGTCGGTTTTCTTCGTCGCAAGAATTTCGTTGTTGCGCGCGATGAGCCGGACCTCGGCTTTGGCGGCTGGATCGGTCGAGGCCAGCGAATTGACGAAGACGTGGACGCCGTCATTTCCGGAGAAGGCCGCGACGCCGAGATCGCTGACGATGAACCACTGCGTCGCCAGCGAACCCGACTCCTCGTCGCCGCCAGACCCCGGTCCCTTGGCCGCGGCGGTCATCACATAGACGCCAGGCTGCAAATCGCCGAGCGCCTGATCGACCGGGAAGGCCGTGGTGACATCGGCATTCAGCGCCAGTGCTGTCGCGATCTCGCCGGACCAGACCTTGACGCCGCGCTCGTTGCCGAGGTCGGCGAGCTCGTAAGTCGAAAGCGCGCGTTGGAAATCGCTGCCGAGCACCGTGTTGATCAGGTTGCGGTCGCCGATTCGAAACACCTGCACGTTGACGGACTGGGTATTGACGCTGACCAGCGGAATGCCGCGCTGGCCGGTCCGCGGCAGCACATAGGCGCGTCCGGTGAAGCGGACGAACGGCTTGCGGTCGCGGACGTAGATATTGAATTCGGCGGATTTCGGCAGCGTCTCCTTGACTTGCGACGGCAGTCCGGTGCGCAGGTTGATAGTATAGCGCTCGCCGTGCTTAAGGCCCTCGACGCATAATTGCCTGTCGTCGGACGAGACGGCCGGTTTGTCCGAGCCGGCCAAAGCCAGAAACGGCGTGAAGTCGGTTCGCTTGGCAAGTTCTTCGGAAAACTGGAAACAGGCGCGCGGCGACGCCGAGTCCGAGTCGACCGTATAGTCGAGCAGCTTGAAGCCGCGTTCGTCGCGCAGCTTTTCATATTGTCCGCGGATGTCGGCGACCTCGCGCATGTCCAACGACAGACGCAGGGCATCGAGTGCGGGCCGCCATAGCTTTTGCTCGGACAGAGCCCGACCGAGCACGGCCAGCGCCTCGGCTTCCTCGCCGGTGTTGCGCGCGCGTTGATAGGCTTGGTAAGCGGAGGTCGCGGCGCGCTCGTTGAACAGTGTCTGTTCGGACGTCGTCGTGGTGCGGATCTGGAATATGCTGCGTGCCAGCCGCAGCCAATTGGCGGAATCATCGGGCGCCGTCGCAACGATCTGCCCCATGAGCTGCAAAGCGTTGCGGACGTCGCCCCGGCGCAACGCCGCGTCGGCCTCCGTGCGAAGTTGCGCGGCGGGTTTCGAGACGACGCCCGCCTCGCTCTTGATCTGGGCTTCGAGCTTGATCGCCGCGTCCGCGAGATCGTCGCGGCGGAACGCCTTGTCAGCCGCGGCGGCAGGAATGGACGCAGCCAGCACCGCCGAGCAAATGAGCGCGGCGCGAACGAAACCCAACATCGGCAAATGTCCTCCAGGCGGGCGCGAAATCGCGACACGATTCCCGGCGCACCATCATTGCGGTGCGCCCCACCAAAAGCAATTCGCCCGCACCTCGCTTTGTCGATGAGCGCAGCACATAGGTTCGATGCTTATGCTGCGACCCAACCGCTACCCTGCGCCATGACGGCGCGGGCTTCCTGCAATTCATGCTCGAGAAATTCGTTGACGATCAACAGCGCGCGGATGGTACTGCGCAGGTCGCCATTGCAAGCGGCGATCGCCTCGTTGCAGGCGGTTTCATAAGGATCAGGAAGTGTCTGTCGTCCGACTTGGGCCATCATGGATCTCCACTTGCTGAGATCGCATGTTCTTGTAATGTTCTCATTTGGTCAAGCCGCGTAGACCAGGAAATTCGCGATTGTCCCCAGCGATCGAAGGCATGCCAGCAATGATGCGGTTTGGCGTGCGGTGCAGCCGGCGGCTATGATAGGAGTAGCAAGCCGATGCGCCGGTCCCATAGCTCAACTGGATAGAGTAACGGATTTCTACTCCGTGGGTTGCAGGTTCGAATCCTGCTGGGATCGCCAAAAACTCAGCCCGAAAACCCAAGCAATTCAAACGGTTTGAGGATTACGCAATCTCGCAAATAGAAAGCCGAAGTCAGTCGGGCCTGCTGATCGGCTATGCTGCGTGCCTGATCCGAAAATCGTCGATCCGCTTGCCGGACTTTAGTTGTGCGGCCAGCCAGCGGGGCGTCTTGCCGCGTCCCGCCCAGGTCTCCGACGGCCGCTCCGGATTCCGA
>JANMAN010000638.1:0-4199 GCA_031359885.1 Tardiphaga sp.
GCGAAAAGTTACGTATCAGCGAAATTATGAACGAGATCGCCAAGCCCATGACGGACGACGACCTGCGCGCATTCTCCGATTTTATAGCGACATTGCCCAAACCGACAGCTCTCGACGCGGGAGACCCGGCGCGTCTTCAACGCGGGAAAGAGTTGGTCAACAGCCATCGTTGCGAGTCCTGCCACAACCCGGATTTAAGCGGTCGCGACAATATCCCGCGCATTGCTAATCAGCGTGAGGATTATCTCGCTAAGACATTGCTCGAATACAAAACAAATGCTCGCCACGGCTATGACGCGACGATGGCCGACGTGATGCAAACGATCACACCTGAGCAGATCAGCGATTTGGCTCACTACGTTGCGCGGGTGCGCTAGGTTCACCAAGGAGAACCGCGCTGCGCATGGTCGTTCGCCGAAATCTTCTTATTTGAACGAGCATGATGTCGCTGCAACGGCGTTCGTTGAAAATCGCATGGTTGAAAGCTGACTGTTCAGCATGCGTTTCTGCGCTACCCGCCATTAAAAACGAAACCGTCCGGGACGAATGAAAATTGGCAGATCAAATCCACGCGCTGGTCGCTCAACTTGCGAAGGTGATCGAGTTTGCTGGCGTAGCCATCATCGTCGGCGGCATCGTGTTGGCCTCGATTAACTTTGTCCGCGACGGTGTACGATTGAAAGATTGGGTCCTCGCGTATGAGCGGTTTCGCTCAAACCTCGGACGCGGCATCCTGCTCGGTCTCGAGTTGTTGGTCGGGGCCGATATCATTTCGACGATCACGTCGCCTCTGACGACGGAAAGCGTCGGCTTGCTCGCAGGAATCATTTTGATCCGGACGTTTCTCAGCTTCGCACTGGAGACGGAAATCGAGGGCTGCTGGCCATGGCAACGCGCATCGAAACGAAAGCGTCCGACAGATCGCGATCAGGCCGACGGCGTTTGATCATTGGCACGCGCACGCGCTTTCTTTCAAGAACACCCGGCCGCTTCTTGTGACTTATTAAGTCAGGCTGTTTGTGATGGTTCGTCCGAGAGCCAAGAACACACCGCTGCCGGTACTGCTCCAGCTATTGCCACAGGCGCATCGAACGATGGTTGACCCATGTAACGCGCGACAAGCTCGGCAATGAGAGCCGCTACAAGCATCGTCGCAACGATCCGCAGGTAAAGCGGCCGACGAGACAGCGCCCAGTCAACCCCGGCAGTCAACCACCCAGGAATGATGGCGAGCACATACGCCATTGCCAGCAGCGACGCGAGGAAACCGATGCCCGGTAATCCTTCTCGCCATAACTGATCGGCTGCGATGTAAACAAACAGAGCAAGCGGCGGAAACAGCGTCGTGAAAACGAGCAGTCGTCTCATGCAGTCATCTCCAGAACCCTTTGGTGGGTTATGGCGATGATTTAGTTCAACCCATTGAATCTATGCCGATGGAAATAGGTTGAACCAATCGATGCCGCAGGCGGTCGGTCACTTACTGTCGCGTACCGCCATCGCCTCATTAAATGTTGATGCGAAAACTTCGTTTCGACTTTCCGTAAACACGGCGACCTGCCATGCAAGTCGCCGTATTTACGGAAAGCGTGTCCAACCAAATGATCGCCTTTCAATGGGCGAGCGGATCCGGGCGCATCTGGATCTTGTAGACCTTCGGCGACGCCTCCTTGCCGCCTTCGCCATGGAAGCTCGCGCGCGTACCGGTCGTGCTCCACAGGCCACGGCCTTTCCATCCGGTAGTGGGATCGTCGATGCGGCCGTCGACATTCTTCGTGAAGAATCCGAGCGGGTAAGGATTGCGCATGTTGACGAGCTTCCCGTCGACGAGTGCAAGCAGTGATTCACTCCCGTTTGCGCTGGCGATGGGCACGTTCACGCCAAGGCCGAACGTGTTGTAGCGATCGACCCAGACGTAATAGGCGTGATTGGCGCTGCCACTGGCATCGACACCCTTGAATTGCGGCCCTGGCATCCGCCACGTTTTCCAACCTTCAGGACATTGCTTGCCGTCGGCCGTGGTCGGCCCGTTCAGCGGGCCTTTGCAGAGTTTGCGATCGAAGCTTGCCAGATGCCCACTCGATAAGACTGTCCAGACGACGCCGTCCATTCCAATATCGATGCCGCGCGGGCCGAAGGTGCCTGCCGGTGGCTGATACACCTCGGCCAACGCGGTGTTCGTCGGGTCCGGTCCGGGTAAGACGCGGACGAGGTAACCAGGCTGATCGATGCGTGAGAAACCGCGATCCATCGCCTGCCCCCAGATCGTGTCGTCGATCGGACTTGGCATCACGCCGTAGAACGACGCTGCGATCCGCTTGTCCTTGGTGGGATCGACTGCGTCCTTGTGCTCGACATAGGCATCGCGTCGACCGTTGCCGTTGGTGTCGATGATCAACGGCGTCCATCCCTGCGACTTGATGGCGTCGCGGGTCTCTCGATATTGCTTCGTATCGAGCCAACCGACGACACCGCCACCGAGGCCGGGACCACCGGCGCTGGTCCAAAGCGTCTGATTGGCGTCAGCCGCAAAATACAGGTGATGTGTGGTGAAGCAGGTGTTGATGAGATCCCATGCCCCGGTTATCGGATCGAAGCGTGATAGCTGACGCAACGACGTGGCCTGCGGCGCGACCTTGGCGGACGCAAGGTCCGATCCCGGTTTGCAATAATCAGGATTGGCAGGCGGCCGCAGACGCGCGGTGAACCAGACCTTGCCAAGCTCGTCCATCATCACGTTGTGAATGCTCGTATGACCATCCCAGATCGGCTCATCGCCCCAATAGGCGGACGGACCACGGGGTGCATCGAGCGATGACGGTGTCTTGGGGTCGAGATACGGATGCTTGATCGTGCCGGCCATATGCTTGACGGGATCGAGTGTCGGCACGAGGTCGGAGCTTTCTTCTGACGAGCCGTAGATCAGACCGTTCGCGTTGATGCGAGGATTGCGCTTGTCGGTCGAGATCGCATCGTGCTGATAGCGGGTCGGCGTCGCCCAATCCCACATCGTGAACACGACGTTCCGCTCGAGGCCTTCCGGCCTATTCGGCTTGTCGGGCGGCAGCGAACCTTCGGCGATTTGATCCGTCCACTTCGAGAACAATTCAGAGACCTTGTCCGGGCCCATGCTTGCGACCACCGTCGCCATATATTCTTGCGCCTGCCCCGCTTGCGTTCGGATCGCCCAAGCGGTGTGAGAATTGTTGCCTTCCATGAAGATTTTGGGAATCTCGCGAATGCCGCGCGTGCCCAGCGCATGGCACGACTGGCACATGTTCTTGACCGTATCGACCCACTGCGACTGCGATTTCATCGTCTCCGGCATCTTATTGCCGGCGTCGCCCGTTCCCGGAAATTCCTGAGATGCCGGAATGTCGAGCATCGAATACCAGTACATGCCGGGATAATTCTGCGCGTCCGCTTTCGGCGTGGCCGCGGTCGCTTTGAAGTCAAGCAATTTGCCAGGACGCGCGTCCTGTTGCGACGTGTCCTGAAGTCCGTATCCGCGCACCCAAACCTTATAATTCGCAGCAGGCAGATCGGGAATGACGAACTGCCCCTGATCGTTGGTCACGACGACCTTCGCATAAGGGGTCGGCAAATCTTTCGTTTCCGCGATGACCCACACGCCAGCTTCGGGACCGCGGTCTCCGATCACCTGTCCGCCGATATCGACCGCCGACAGCTCAACCGATGCGCCGAGGGCGTCACCCTGACAGAGCAACACGGCGCTCAAGCAACCCAGCACCCTCAACCCGACCATCCCCGCCCCCGTTGTTTTTTTATGACAGCAGCATCTTGGGCTGCTGACTTTGTCCGAGTTGTTTCAATCGAACGCTCGATTCAACATCGTCATGTTCAGCAAGTCTGTCACCAGCGTTGCGATTTCGCAAGGCGATCGACGCTTATGTCAGCTCATTCGATTTGATTGCCATATCGTCAGCAATGGCTATCCTGACTTCAACAAACATCGGGGGAACCACATGCTGAAGTTGAACAGGCGCACGATCCGTTTAGGACTGTTTGCAGCCACCGTGTGTCTCGTCAGCACGTCCCAGATCGATCCGTCGCTCGCGCATAGCGCACAACAGCAGCCGCACCAAACTTACAACGAAGGTGATCTCACCCTTGAGAGCGGCGACGTCATCAAAGACTTTTCGCTCTCCTATGTGACGCATGGCACGCTGAACGCCGCA
>JANMAN010000678.1:0-1828 GCA_031359885.1 Tardiphaga sp.
GGCGGGATCTCGATGCCGACCGGCTTCCCCTCGAACCAGTCCATCGTCACGGTGGATTCGGGGATGACGTACGACATCGTGTCCCCCAACACGTCGTCGGCGAGCGCGAACTGGTCGTAGGTGTCGGTGTCCATGAAGTGGTACCCCTCGTTGTCGTTGTAGAGGTACTGCATCTTCTTCTGCTCGAGGGAGACGCGTTCGATCACGTCTTCCGAGCGCAACTTCTCTTCGGCCATGGCGCCGTTCTGGATGTTGCGCATCTTGACGCGGACGAAGCCGCGAAGATTTCCGGGAGTCACGTGCTGGCGGTCAAAAATCCTGTAGAGCTTGTTTTCGATCTTGACGATCATGCCCTTACGGAGCTGGGTTGCGAGAAGCGTATCTGCCATAAAGCCTTTGTTTGCAGTTAGTAGAACCTTTCGAGTCTAGCACACGCCCTGCGCTCCCGGCCATCCGGACGGCCGTGCTACGATTCGACCGTGGTCTTTGCGCGCTGGGACCCGTTCCGCGATCTGATCCGCATTCAACACGGCCTCGAACGCCTGGCGTCTCACGGCCCGCAAGGCTGGGCGCCCGCCGTCGATTTGTGTGAAACAACTACCGCGTTCATCTTTACCGCGGAGCTTCCGGGTCTGTCGCGCGAACAAGTCCGAATCGATGTGCATGACAATCGCCTGACGCTGCAGGGGCGCCGCGAAGCGCGGCAATCATGCGAGCAATATCACCAGGTCGAGCGCGGCCACGGCGAGTTCCTGCGCACCTTCGTCCTCTCCCACCCGGTGAATGGCGACGGCGTCACCGCCGACCTCGTCGACGGTGTGCTGACCATCACCGTGCCGAAGCTTCCCGTTGAGGCGCCGCGCCGGGTCGTCGTTTCCTGATCATGTTGAAACGTCTCTCGATGCTGAGCCTGCTCGCTGCAGGTGTCGTCGTCGGCATCGTGATCTCGGGGCGCGCCACCGATCGCCCGGAGATCATCGCGCGGTCGCCGACGGTGTCACCCGCCGCCGAACCCGACGCCCAGGTCGCCGCGCCGCCGAACAACGGCGGTCCTGACTTCACGCGCGTCGCCGCCCAGACGGTTCGCGCCGTGACGAATATTTCCTCCGTCCAGGTGGTGCGCCGTTCGGCATCGCCGTTTTCGAACGATCCGTTCTTCCAGTATTTCTTCGGCGATCAAGGCGAGATGTTCGGCCGCAACCGCGCCGAGCAGAGCCTGGGGTCGGGCGTCGTGATCTCGCCGGATGGCTTCGTCGTCACGAACAACCACGTCATTGGCGACGACGTCGCGGAAGTCACCGTCACGGTGGGCGAGCATCGCGACGTCAAGGCGAAGATCATCGGCGTGGACTCGTGGACCGATCTCGGCCTGTTGAAGATCGACCTGACCGGCCTGCCGGTGATCCCGTGGGGCGATTCGTCGAAGCTGAAAGTCGCGGAATGGGTGATGGCGGTCGGCAATCCGTTTTCGCTCAACCAGACGGTGACGCTTGGCATCGTCAGCGCGCTGGGCCGCGCCAACGTCGGCATCACGCAGTACGAGGATTTCATCCAGACCGATGCGGCGATCAATCCCGGGAATTCTGGCGGCGCCCTGATCAATGGGCGCGGCGAGCTGGTCGGCATCAACACCGCGATTTTTTCGCAGAGCGGCGGCTACCAGGGCATCGGCTTCGCAGTGCCGAGCAACCTGGTGCGGCGGGTGGTGGACGACCTGCAGAAGTTTGGCAAGGTGCGCCGCGGATCGATCGGCTTCGTGGAAGTGATTCCGCTGACCGGCAGGCTCGCGGAGGAATTGCGCGCCCCGAAAAGCGACGGCGTCGTCGTC
>JANMAN010000031.1:0-7255 GCA_031359885.1 Tardiphaga sp.
CTTCCGATCTGCAAAACCTGATCGGCGCGCTGAAGGATTATACCGACACCTACAGCCGCGGCTGCTCGCCGCCCTCCTCCACCACCTGGAAGGATCCGGACAACAACGTCGCCTTCCACAACAAAAGCATCGTGATGACGCACAACTTCACGATTTCGATCGCGGCGAAGTGGTTCGAGGATTCCAACAATCCGGCGCTGACGCCGGAACAGCGCGCGGCCGGCAAGAAGGGCTACGAGGAGACGATCGTCACGGCGGCGTTTCCGAACAAACCCGACGGCACGCCGATCAAATATCGCTCGGACGTCAAAACGGGCATGATCTTCACCGACTCCAAGAACAAGGCCGGCGCGCGCGAATTCGTGAAATTCCTGTTGCAGGAGGAAAATCTCGGTCCCTACGTCGAGGGCGCGCTCGGCCGCTGGTTTCCCGTCACGCTCGCGGGTCAGAAAAGCCCGTTCTGGCAGGCCGATAAGCATCGCAAGGCGGTCTACACCCAGTTCATGGGCGGCACCTCGTCGTTCGATTTCGTGAAGAACTACAAGTTCACGATCCTCAACAACGAGAACGTCTGGGCCAAGGCGATGAACCGCGTCGTCAGCGAAAAGGTGCCGGTCGAAAAAGCCGTCGACGAATTGATCGCCCGCATCAAGGAGATAGCGGGTTGATGCATGTCATTCCGGGGCGTGTGGCCGAAACAAAATTGACGCTTGTCAATTTTGCGAAGGCCACGCGAGCCCGGAATCCATAACCCCTACTGGGAGTATGGATTCCGGGCCTTCGCTCCAGCCGGCTTCGCCGCCTGAAGCAAATCCCGGAATGACAAACTCGGCACTGTCGATCGGTTTATCATTGGCAAGGCATCCCATGAGCGCGATCACGATTTCATCCTCGACGGGCACGCGGCCGCGCCGGCCGCTGTCGTCGCGGCTGAGCACGCCCCAGGTCTGGGGCGTCGTGATGCTGGCGCCCTACATCCTCGTGTTCATGGCCTTCGTGATCTACCCGATCGGTTACGGGTTGTGGCTCGCGCGTCATCCGGCCAGTTACGTCGCGCTGTACAGCGATCCCGTGTTTTCACGCGCCGTCGTCAATACGCTGATTTTTCTGGTGATCGGCATCAACATCAAAATGCTGATCGCACTGTTCCTGTCGGGATTCTTCATCCAGTCCCGACCCTGGATTCGCTGGCTGTCGGTGCTGTTCATCCTGCCGTGGGCGGTGCCCTCGATCCCGACGATCTTGTCCGTGCGTTTCATGTTCAATCCCGAATGGGGCGTGGTCAATCATCTGATCTTCAAACTGACCGGCGAGGACGGCCCGAACTGGCTCAACGATCCCGGCGTGGCGCTGACCATGGCGATCCTGATGCACATTTGGAAATCGCTGCCGTTCTGGACCTTGATCCTGATGACCGGACGGCTCGCGATCTCGCAGGATCTGTTCGAAGCGGCCGAGGTCGACGGCGCGAGCTGGTGGCAGAAATTTCGCTTCATCACCTGGCCGTCGATGCAGACGCTATATCTGACGTGCACGCTGCTCTCGATGATCTGGACGCTCGGCGATTTCAACAGCGTCTATCTTCTCACAGGCGGCGGCCCTGCCGATCTCACGCATGTGCTGTCGACGCTCGGCATCCGCTATCTCAGGCTCGATCAGCTCGACCTCTCGATGGCCTCGATCGTCTGCGCGCTGCCGCTGGTGCTGCCGCTGGTATACTTCATGATGAAACGGCTTTCGCGATGAAGATTTGCGCGATGAAGAAGCTTCGCTCGATGAAAAGATTTGCGCGATGAAGCTGCCATCCCTTCGTGCGGTCGGCGTCGAAGCGCGGTTGCTGTTGATCGGCATCCCGGTGCTGATCTGGACGCTGATCCCGATCTATCACATGTTCCTGTTCGCGATTTCGCCGAAGCAGGACGCGTTCGCCGGCAAGCTCTGGCCGGATCATCCGACGCTGCAGAATTTCAGCATCGTGTTTCGGCAGCAGCATTATTTCCTGCGCGATTTCTGGATTCAATTCTGGAATTCGGTGGTGATCGCGGTCGCCGTGGGGGCGCTGACGCTGATCATCGCGACGTTGGCGGCGTTCGCGATCAGCCGACTGCGCGTGCGTGGCGGGCGCACCGTGATGAACCTCGCGCTGTTCACCTATTTCATTCCGGCCGCCTTCCTGGCCGTGCCGATGTACCGGACGATGGGCAATTACGGCCTTCTCAACAATCAGTGGGCGCTGATCTTGGCGATGGTGACGATCGCCTCGCCCTACGCGATCTGGGTGCTGAAGCAGGCGTCGGACAAGCTGCCGGTCGAACTCGACGAGGCCGCCATGATGGACGGCGCAACGTCGCTGCAATTGTTCTGGATGGTCTATGTGCCGCTGATGCTGCCGTCGCTGGTGGCGGTCGGCACCTATGCGCTGCTGCTCGCGTGGAACGAGTATCTCTACGCATTCCTGCTGCTGTCGAAGGACACCGATATCACGCTGCCCGTCGCGCTCGGCAATTTCCTGGCCGCCGACGATTCGCCGTGGGAATTGTTGATGACCACCGGCTTCATCTACGCGCTGCCGCCGGCCGCGATCTACTACGTGTTCCGCCGCTATATGGTCGGCGGCCTGACGGCGGGCGCGGTCAAATCCTGACGGCGCTAGGCGGCGAGCCTGATCCTCGGCGCAACGTCTATTTTTTGTCCGGCGTGGATCGGGTCGTCCTCCGCGTCGGGTGCCAGCGGCGGCGCATCGAAGATGTCTTGAAATTGACCGATGGGGTCCGCCACCTCCCGAAGCGGCTTTTGCTTGTCGGCCCAATGCAGCGCCGTGTAATCGAAGCCGCGTTCGATGGTCGGCTTCACGACGTCGAAATAGGGCGAGATGTCGAAATCCCGGGGCATGTAGAGCGACGAATCGCGAATGTGGAGGATGTCGCGGCGCGCCTGACGCGAGCCGCCGCGCGTCACCTTCGGCAGGATCGGATAGCGCACCGCGTCGAACGCCTGCGCGATCAGCGCCGAACAGATGATCTTGGTCGGATCGCCCGATCCGAAGGCGATCATGCGTCGCCGCCAGCGTTGCGGGATCGGCAGCGGAATGAGATAGCGCATCAGATCGAGGATGTTCTTGTTGTCGTAATCGAAGCCGATGCGGTTGATCGCATAGCGACACACCGTCGTGCGGTCTTCGTAGGACAGCCCCACCGGGCGGCAGAGGCGGGTGTGATAGGCGAAGTATTTCGACAGCGGCGCGGACGTCACGCCTTCCCCGACATTGGCCTCGATCAACACGTGCGGCTCGCCGTCCGGCTCGGCCGCGCCGTCGATCGGTCCAACATACAGTGCGGCATGCGACCAAGTCGATTGCGTGAGATATTTGATGATGCCTGAAATGCGGTTGTTGCCTTCGACCAGCATCACGTCGCCGGGCCGCACGACATCGATCAGATGCTCATGGTCGGTCGGCGTGAACGGCTCGTAGCCGACGATTTCCTTTTGCAAGTACCGCGCAATCAGCCGGCCGATATTGTCGAGTACGAACCCCATGACCTTCATCCCCATCTGGACAGGTTGACCCGTCTCTTGATGATTTCATGATGACAGCAAGCGCTTGCAATTTGGTTCATGACTGCATCCGATTGTTGACGCGATATTCACCATGCGAGTTGCCGCAAGCCCGTCAATCCGGCAAATTCGCGCTGAAACGACGATCTATGAAAACCTTCGGAAACCATGCCCGATAAATTACAGCCTGACGATGATGTGATGCGGCTGTCGCGGCGCGGCTTCCTGGCGGCGGCTGCGAGCACCGTTTTGCTGCCGCTGTCGGATGCGTGGGCGCAGAGCGTTGCGTTGCCCCGCGATGCCGATGTCGTGGTGGTCGGCGCGGGCGCGGCCGGCATCGCCGCTGCGCGGCGCGTGGTTGCTGCGGGACGCCGGGTCGTGGTGCTGGAGGCGTCCGACCGCATCGGTGGCCGTTGCCAGACGGACGAGACGACGTTCGATACGCCGTTCGACCGGGGCGCGCGCTGGCTTCACAATCCCGACGGCAATGCGATGGTCAAACGCGCGCGCGACGCCGGCATCGACGTCTATCCCGCGCCGCCCGGGCAGAAAATTCGGATCGGACGACGCAACGCGCGTGCCGGCGAGACGGAAGAGTTTCTCGCGGCGCTGGTCCGCGCCACGCGCGCGATCGACGATTCCGGGCGTCGTTTTCTGGACGTCGCCTGCGACAAGGCCGTGCCGAAGGATATGGGTGTCTGGACCGGCACCATCGACTACCTGCTGGGGCCATACGCCGCCGGCAAGGATTTGAAGGATCTGTCCGCGCTGGATCAGTTTCGAGGACAGGACCGTATCGCCGCGCTCGCCACGCGGCAGGGTCTCGGCGTCTTGATGGTCAAACTCGCAGCGAACATCCCGGTGGCATTGTCCACGCCGGCGCAGCGCATCGTCTGGAGCGGGCGCGATGTCGGCGTCGAAACCGCGTCGGGACGCGTCGCAGCGCGTGCCGTCATCGTCACCGCGTCGTCGAATGTGCTGGCCGCGGGTGCCTTGAAATTCTCGCCGGACCTGCCGAAGCCGAAGCAGGAGGCTTTCGCGCGGTTGTCGCTCGGCAGTATCGACCGCATCGCACTGCAATTGAACGGCAATGCCCTGGGGCTCGGCCGCGACGAGGTGGTGATCGAGCAAAGCAACGGTCCGCGGACCGCAGCACTTTACGCCAACATCGGCGGGTCGACGCTGTGTACGGTGGATGTCGCTGGATCGTTCGGCCGCGATCTCTCGGCGCAAGGCGAGGCGGCGATGGTTGCGTTCGCGACTGAGTGGGTGTCGAAACTGTTCGGCAGCGATGTCGCGAAGGCCCTGACAAAATCGAGCGCGACGCGATGGAATGCGATGCCGTTCGTTCAGGGCGCCGAGTCAGCGGCCACGCCGGGCGGGCAGTTCGCGCGAAGGATTATGATCGAACCGCAGGGGAGTTTGTTTTTTGCCGGCGAGGCGACGCACGAAACGCTATTCGGCACCGTCGACGGCGCGTGGGAGAGCGGCGAGCGCGCGGCCGACGCGGCATTGAAGACGCTCGGTGCTCTGAAGCCGGAGCCAGCCGCGAAACCCGCGCGCCAGCCCAAGCCGTCACGGCCGCAACGTGCGCCAGCGCGATCCGCCGAACCGCAATGGCCGAGGTAAAGATCGTCGTTGCGAGGAGAGCCGTTCCTCATCTGCGAGGAACCGAATGACGACGCAATTCGGTCTTTCTCGTCTCAAAGAGCTGGATTGCTTCGCTCAATTCAAAGTCGGCCAAAGCGGCCGACTTTGAATGAAATGCAATGACGAATTTAAGCGTTTTATGAATTAGCACCTCAGGATGACGCGTTCGGCTGGCATATCAGCCCCGCAGCACGCCGCCGGTTTTCTTCGCCACTTCGGCGACCAGCGCCGAGCCGACGGCGTCGATCTCCTGATCGGTCAGCGTCTTGTCGCGCGGCTGCAACGTGACCGCGATGCCGACCGATTTCTTGGCATCGTCGATGCCCTTGCCCTCATAGACATCGAACACGGTCACGCCGTAGATCAGCTTCTTGTCGGCCGCCTGCGCGGCGCGGACGATGTCGCCGGACTTGACGCCGCGATCGACGATGAAGGCGAAATCGCGCGACACCGGCTGCAATTGCGACAGATCGAGCGACGGTTTCGCGCGCGTCGCTTTCACTTTGGCATCGGGCACGCGATCGAGAACGACTTCGAATCCGATCAGCGGGCCATCGACTTTCAGCATCTCGAGAACGCGCGGATGCAACTCACCGAAGTAACCGAGCACGTTTTGCGGACCCATCTGGATCGCGCCGGAGCGGCCGGGATGCAGCCACGTCGGCAACTTATCGGCCGAGATCTGCAACGCCTGCATCGGACTGCCTGCGGCCGCCAACGCGGCGAAGGCATCGGCCTTGGCGTCGAGCGCATCCGCCGAAGCCGTGCCGGACCAATGACGGCCGAGGCCTTTCGACGACGCCAGCCCACGACGAATGCCGGCCGCCGCGATGAATTGATCCTGCGGGCGATCGCCTTTGAAGATCTGTCCGACTTCGAACAGGGCGACGTTATCGGTGCCGCGATCGGCATTGGCCTGCGCCGCCGCGATCAGACCTGGCAATAGGCTCGGCCGCATGTCCGAGAGATCGCTCGCGATCGGATTGGCGATGGCGAGTTCAGCCGCGCCGCCGCCGAACGCCTCGGCCTGGGGCTTAGAGATGAACGACCACGTCACGGCCTCGACCATGCCGCGCGCAGCGAGCGCGCGCTTGGTGCGGCGGGTGCGCGATTGCATCGGTGTCAGAACCGGTTTGCGCGCATCGTCGCCGCGCGGAAACGGCGTCATCGGCACGGTATCGACGCCGACGATGCGCACGATCTCTTCGACGATGTCGGCTTTGCCGTGGACGTCGCTGCGCCACGATGGAATCGCGACCTTCACCACGGGTCCGCTGCCTGCGACCATGAAGCCGAGATGGCCGAGAATGCGGCGCATCTCGACGAGCGGCACGTCGATGGCGGCGAGGCGCTTCAATTCCGAGAGCGGAAAGTTGATCACCCTGTCTTCGGCATGAGTCTGTCCGACGGCCGCAATCTCCGATGGCGTGCCGCCGCAGATGTCCATGACCAGTTTGGTCGCGAGGTCGAGACCGGGAATCATGAATTCCGGATCGACGCCGCGCTCGAAGCGATAGCGCGCATCCGAATTGATACCGAGCTTGCGGCCGGACTGCGCGATGTTGATCTCGTTCCACAATGCCGATTCGATGAGGACGTCGGTCGTGGTCTCGTCGCAGCCGGAGGCCTCGCCGCCCATGATGCCGGCCAGCGATTCGACACCGTGTTCGTCGGCGATGACACAAATGCTGGGGTCGAGCGTGTAGGTCCGGCCGTCCAGCGCGAGCAGCGTCTCGCCGTCTTTCGCCCGGCGCACGGCGATGTCGCCTTTGACCTTCGCGGCATCGAACACATGCAACGGGCGCGCCCGGTCGTGCGTGAGGAAGTTGGTGATGTCGACCAGCGCGTTGATCGGCCGCAGCCCGATCGAGGTGAGGCGTTGTTGCAGCCAATCCGGCGATGGGCCGTTCTTCACGCCGCGCACGAGGCGGAGTGCGAAGCCGGGACACAGCGAGGCGTCTTCGACGGTGATCTTCACCGGGCAGGGAAATTCGCCTTGGATCTGTTTGATCGCGGGCTGCTTCAACACGCCCATGTCGGCGGCAGAGAG
>JANMAN010000726.1:0-8788 GCA_031359885.1 Tardiphaga sp.
GTGGCCGGGCAAGGCACGCATAACTTCCCACGAGGGGTTGATCGTCTCGCCATTGAACGGCTCAAAACCGGTGAGCAGAATTTTTTTCATTGTGCGGTTGTTTTCTAAATCGGATCGCGGCGGTTATTCGCCGTTGCCGAACCGGCGCGACCACCAGCCGGCCTTGCGCGGCGCGGCAGGCTCAGGAGCCATTTGAGGCGCAGCGGCGGGTTCCGGCTCAGCCGGCGTCGCCGCAACCGGTGCGGCCGCGGTCGGTGCCTCGGGAGCAGACTCGCTCGCGAAGCTGGCCTTCTCGCGGACGGTCGAGCGACGACGTGCCGCCTTGTCGTCCTGCGCGCTGTCGTTCTGCAACGACGGCGATGCAACCGTCTCGGGCTGTGAGGCGACCGGCGCGGGCTCGGCAGGAGCCGTCACGTCGGGGCCGTTGCGTTCATCGACATGAACATCTTCATCGCGGGCGGCATCACGGCGCGGATCGTCCCACGGCTGGCTCGACGGCTGCGAATCCGACGCGGCCTCGGGCTGCGAGGCGGGTGTGTCTCTCGATGGCTCGTCGAGGTCGCCGACGATGTGGCTGATCTCGGGTTCGCTGGTCGGGCCAAGCTCATCGGCGATCGAGCCGACGAGACCGTCCTCGGTGCCGCTGCGCCGACGACGACCGCCACGGCGGCCACGGCGGCGCGGACGCCGTTCGTCGCCCGCAGCGCCTTCGCCGGGAGCGCCTTCGCTCGGCGTTCCATCGCTCGCACCTTCGGCTATCGCGTCGGCCGCGTGGTCGTCGCCTTCTGCGTCGGACTCGTCGCCCGGCTCGGAGCCTTCGGCCAAGGCGGCTGGCGATGTCTCGCCGTCCTCGTTGCGACCGCCGGTCGGCGCGCCCTCGCGGCCTTCGCCGCGACCGCGTCGGCGGCGCCGCCGCTTGCGCTTGCGGCCGTCCGCATCGGTATCGCTATCGGCGCCTTCGACCCCGTCGAGGGCCGGCGCGTCTTCGACTTGGCCGTAATCGACGAGACCGCGTTCTACAAGATTTGCGGTTTCCTCGGTCTCGACTTCGGCTTCGGTCTCGAAGGATTCGTCGTCCTCGTCGTAGACTTCCTCATGCGGCGGCGGGAACGCCGCGACCTGCGCCGCGAGATTGGCCTTGGCTGCCTCGAGCGTATGGACCTGCTCGCCGCGATCGATCACGAACGACATCTGCGCGCTGACGCTCGGATCGGCGATCACCGCCAGCGTGACCTGGAAACTGGTTTCCAGATCGCGCAGATGCGCGCGCTTGTGATTGAGGACGTACAGCGCGACGTCGGCGCGGGTGCGAACGACGAGATTGTGCGTTGCGCCCTTCATCAGGACTTCTTCGAGACCGCGCAGCAATTGCAGCGCGACCGACGACACCGAACGGACGTGGCCGGAGCCGCCGCATTGCGGGCAGGGCTCCGTCGAGCTTTCGAGCACGCTGGCGCGAATGCGCTGGCGCGACATTTCCAAAAGACCGAAATGCGAGATACGGCCGACCTGAATGCGCGCGCGGTCCTGCCGCAGGCAGTCCGACATCTTGCGCTCGACCGACCGGTTGTTGCGCTTCTCGTCCATGTCGATGAAGTCGATGACGATCAGGCCCGCGAGATCGCGCAGGCGCAACTGGCGCGCGACTTCTTCCGCCGCTTCGAGGTTGGTCTTGAGGGCTGTGTCCTCGATGTGATGCTCGCGGGTCGAGCGCCCGGAGTTGACGTCGATCGAGACCAAAGCCTCGGTCTGGTTGATGACGATGTAGCCGCCGGACTTCAACTGCACGGTCGGCGAGAACATCGCGTCGAGCTGGCTTTCGACGCCCATCCGCGAGAACAGCGGCTGGCCGTCGCGATACATCTTTACCGCCCTTACATTGGTCGGCATCAGCATCTTCATGAAATCGTGCGCTTCGCGGTAACCGGCGTCGCCGGCGACCTGAATTTCCTCGATCTCCTTATTGTAGAGATCGCGCAACGACCGCTTGATCAGCGAACCTTCCTCGTAGACGAGGGTCGGGGCCTGCGACTTCAGCGTCATGTCGCGCACGGTTTCCCACATGCGGATCAGATACTCGAAGTCGCGCTTGATCTCGGGCTTGGTCCGAGCGGCACCGGCAGTGCGCAAGATGATGCCCATGCCTTCGGGCACGTCGAGGTCCTGAACGACGTCCTTGAGGCGGGCGCGATCCTGTGCCGAGGTGATCTTGCGGGAGATGCCGCCGCCGCGCGCGGTGTTCGGCATCAACACGGCATAGCGGCCGGCGAGCGAGAGATAGGTCGTCAGCGCAGCGCCCTTGTTGCCGCGCTCCTCTTTGACGACCTGAACCAGCATCACCTGGCGGCGTTTGATGACTTCCTGAATCTTGTACTGGCGACGCGGGCGGAACGATCGCTCCGGCACTTCTTCCAGAACGTCTTCGCCGCCGACGGATTCGACGACGTCTTCCTCGGCTTCCTCGCCATCGTCCTCGTCGTCTTCATCGTCATGGTCGGCTTCGGCATGGGCCTCATGGGGGACCGCGTCGACGGCGTGCGAAGGATGCTCGCTGTCGTCGCGATGCGCGGCGACGAGATCATGATGCTCGGCGTCGTCGCCATGGGCGTGGCCATGCTCGGCATGGTCATGCGCCGCGTGGTCCTGAGCGGGCTCGGTCTTGGCGGGTTCGGCGGCCTTGGCCACGGCATCGTCGTTGCGTGCGGCGGTCGCGTCTTCGGCATGAAGGGTCTGGACGGCGTGGTCGTTGGCGACCGGCTCGTGAGCGGGCTGAGACTCGGGCGTTACGGCTTCGGCGGTCGTCGTCGCATGCTCGGCCGCCGTCGTGTCGACTGCGGCATCGTCGGCGATCGGATGATCGTGATCGCCGGCATGGACCTGCTCGGCGGACCCGACCTCCGAATGGCCGTGCTCGGTCTCGGCGTGCTCGTGCGCGGCGTGATCGTGCTCGCCATGCGCGTGATCGGCCGCGGGCGTGTGGCCGCCTTCGATATCGGGCTGCGGCGCGAGCGACGGATCCAGTTCGACCACGCCGCTTTGGACGCGCTCGCCGCCGCTGCGACGGCGCGAATTGCGGTGCCGGGGGCGGCGGTTGCCACCTCCACCACGGGAGGAGCGTGTCTCGGTCTCTTCTTCGGCCTCGCGGTGCGCTCGCTCGTCGGCCTCGATCAGCGCCTGACGGTCGGCGACCGGGATCTGGTAGTAATCGGGGTGGATTTCGCTGAAAGCGAGGAAGCCGTGGCGATTGCCGCCATATTCGATAAAGGCGGCCTGGAGGGATGGTTCGACCCGCGTGACCTTGGCGAGGTAGATGTTGCCGCGCAGTTGCTTGCGTTGGGCGGTCTCGAAATCAAACTCTTCGACGCGGTTGCCGCGGATCACGACCACCCGGGTTTCTTCCGGGTGGGTCGCGTCGATCAACATTTTGTTGGGCATGGTTCAACTCATAACGGCGGAGGGCGCGCGGAACGGCGGGCGCGTAACGCGCAGCCGGGGAACGCGACGGTCCACCTGATTCGGGGGTGAAAGGAAGACCGAAACGCCAAATCATGCAGCTTGTCATAGACTTTGCCGAACCGCCCGGTGCGGAACGGCGGGCGAAGCAATCGCTTCGCGTCGGCGTCACCGCTGCGTGGGTCGGGATCGGCAAACCAGTCTGGCGCATGAAGCGTCGGCCCGTCTGAATAGCTCGGCGGCACAGTGCCGCCAGGTGGAGCTGGACGACCGGCGCGGCGCAATCAGCGCTCGCCGGCTCTCGCGCTCGCCGCCCAAAAGAGGCCGCGAGGATCTCATCATGATGTCAACCGCGCCTTGAACGAGATCGTTTTAACAACGAGATCGCCCTGGGACCGGACGCCGCTCGGGTTTGAACCGCCCATTCCGGACCGGCCGCGCGATGCGCTGGCCGTGGAGGGGTCGGAAGGCACGCCGAAATCCGTTTGGGAAAGACCCGTTGCCGGGACACCCGCTATGGGACGTCGGCGTTGCACCCTTGAGGCTGACCATGACACGACCGAAAGTAAAAGCCGTCAGCACAACCCACATACGCGGAATGAACCAGCCATGCAAGGCAGGCGTCATACGGCTGCAACACGCCGCGTAAATCATATTGGTTTCGTTAAGACTTGATTAACCGTGCGGTTTTAATGCGTTAGACTGGGCTGCTCGGAGAACCGAATTAGTGGCGGGCCGCGTCAAGCAGATCGTGAAATGGCCGGCGGCACTGTGTTGTGCAGCAGCCTTGCTGTGGCCTGACAACACCCGGTCGTTGGCGGCCACCGCCGAATCGGCCGTCATCGAGGCTGCGCCGTCCTATCCGGTGGCCTCCGAGGTCCGTCTGGCCGGCGACGACCAACAGACCCGCTTCATTCTCGATTTCGACCGCGCCGTGCCGTTGCGCGCCTTTGCGCTGGCCGACCCGTACCGGGTAGTCGTGGACATGCCGCAGGTCAATTTTCATCTCGCGGCCGGAGCGGGCAGTGCCGCCCGCGGTCTCGTCAAAGCGTTTCGCTACGGGCTGGTGATGCCGGGCGGATCGCGGATCGTGATCGACCTCACCGGGCCGGCGAAGGTCGCCAGCGCCAAGGTTCTCGAAGCCGCCAACGGCCAGCCGCCACGGTTGGTGATCGAACTCGAGGCGGTCGAGAAATCCGGCTTCGTCGCCGCTGTCCCGCCGGAACCGCCGCCGGTCGCCGCGCCGATCCAAACCGTCGCGATTACGACTCCCGAAATCACGCTGCGACCGTCGATCGCGGCCCCGGCGACGCCGATCGACGCGCGGCCTGTGGTCGTGATCGATCCCGGCCATGGCGGCATCGACAACGGCTCGCAGGCGGGCGGGGAGTCCGAAAAGAGCCTCGTGCTCGACTTCGCGCTGGCGCTGCGCGACCGCATCGAGAAAGCCGGCAAATACCGCGTCGTCATGACCCGTACCGACGACACGTTCATTCCGCTGGGCGAACGCACGCGGATCGCGCGCAACCAATCCGCAGCGCTTTTCCTGTCGATTCACGCCGACGCGCTGCCGCGCCGCGAGGGCTCGGCGCAGGGCGCGACCGTCTATACGCTGTCCGAAAAGGCCTCCGACGCCGAGGCCGAGCGGCTGGCCGATTCGGAAAACAAATCCGACGCGATCGGCGGCGTGAATCTGACCGAGGAGCCGCCCGACGTTGCGGATATTCTGATCGACCTTGCGCAGCGCGAGACCCGCACATTCTCCAATCATTTCGCGCGGCTGTTGGTCGGCGAGATGAAAAGCACCGCCCGGATGCACAAGCACCCGCTGAAATCGGCCGGCTTCAAGGTGCTCAAGGCACCGGACGTGCCGTCCGTGCTGCTGGAGCTGGGTTATGTGTCGGACAAGGGCGACTTGCAGCAATTGATGTCCGAGAACTGGCGCAACAAGGCGGTCGGTTCGGTCAATCAGGCCGTCGAGGCGTTCTTCGGCCGGCGCGTGATGTCAGCCGGCAAGGGCAATTGAGGAATATGTCATTCCGGGGCTCGGACGACTCTTGCCGGACGAGAACCCGGAATCGGTTCATGTTCATCTTGATGAGATTCCGGGTTCGCTCGCAGCTCACGCTGCGCGCGCCCCGGAATGACGCAGCGTTGTTTGATAGCCCTAGTTTGGACACAGCCGGAGCCCTATAGATCGTCGATTGATTTGCTGTCGCAGCATGACGAGAATCTGCGACAGTGGGGCGGGGCCGCCGTGTTGTTTTCAGACGCGGCGCATACGAAACGGACACATCGACGATGCGCTTCCTGCTGCGATTCACGGGCTTTTTGTTCGCTGCGGGAACGATCCTGTTCCTCGTGGGCGTCGCGGCAGCGGCTGGAATGATCTGGCATTATTCCAAGGACTTGCCTGAGTATTCTCAGTTGCAGGATTATGAGCCGGCGGTGATGACGCGCGTCCACGCGTCGGACGGCGCGCTGCTCGGAGAGTATTCAAAAGAGCGCCGGCTGTATCTGCCGATCCAAGCCGTTCCCAAGCAGCTCATCAACGCGTTTCTCGCGGCTGAGGACAAAAATTTCTACGAGCACGGCGGCATCGACTATACGGGCCTGGCCCGCGCGGCGGTTTTGTATGTGCAGAATTTTGGATCGAACCGGCGGCCGCAGGGCGCGTCCACGATCACGCAGCAGGTCGCGAAGAATTTCCTGCTTACCAACGAAGTGTCGTTCGACCGCAAGATCAAGGAAGCCTTGCTGTCAATGCGCATCGAGCGCGCCTATTCCAAGGACAAGATCCTCGAACTGTATCTCAACGAGATCTATCTCGGCCTGAGCGCCTACGGCGTCGCGGCCGCGTCGCTGGTGTATTTCGACAAATCCGTCAACGAACTGACGATCGCCGAGGCGGCCTATCTGGCTGCGCTGCCGAAAGCGCCGTCGTCGCTGCATCCGATCCGCAATCGCGAGCGCGCCATCGAGCGCCGCAATTACGTGATCGACCGGATGCTCGAAAACGCCTGGATCAAGAAGGAAGACGCGGACGCCGCCCGCAAGGATCCGATGATCGTCACCAGCCGCAGCAACGCGGCGCATATTTTCGCCGGCGAGTATTTCGCCGAGGAGGTCCGACGCGACATCTTCGAGCGTTACGGCGAGAAGAAGCTCTACGAAGGCGGCCTGTCGGTCCGCACCACGCTCGACCCGAAGATGCAGGTGATGGCGCGCAAGACCATGGCCGCCGGCCTGGTCAATTACGACGAACGTCTGGGCTGGCGCGGCGCGACCAATAAGCTCGATATTTCCGGCGACTGGGGCGTGAAACTCGCCGAGGTCAAGGCGCTCAACGACATCTCGCCGTGGCGGATGGCCGTGGTGCTCGACACCTCGGATCAATCGGCGCGGATCGGGTTTCAGCCCGGCCGCGAACTCGGCGGCGCGGTCGCCAAGGATCGTGCGACCGGGTTGATTTCGCTCGAAGGCGTCAAATGGGCGAAGCCGGTTGCTGGCCCGGCGAAGGGCCGCACGCCGACGACCGTGTCGCAGGTGATCGCGGCCGGCGACATCATCTATGTCGATGCGATGCTCAACAAAGACGGAGCGATGATCGAGGGCCAGTATCGGCTGCGGCAGATCCCCGAGGTCTCCGGCGCGATGGTCGCGATGGACCCATGGACCGGCCGCGTGCTGGCGATGGTCGGCGGCTTCTCGTTCGATCAGAGCCAGTTCAACCGCGCGACGCAGGCCTATCGTCAGCCCGGCTCGTCGTTCAAGCCGCTGGTCTATTCGGCGGCGATGGACAACGGCTACACGCCGTCCACGGTCGTGGTCGATGCGCCGATCGAAATCGATCAGGGGCAGGGTGCGGGCGTCTGGCGGCCGGAGAACTACTCGACCGGCAAATATTACGGCCCGACCACGCTGCGCGCCGCGCTTCAGCGATCGCTCAACACGGTGACCGTGCGGTTGGCGCAGGACGTCGGCATGCCGCTGATCGGCGAATATGCCAAACGCTTCGGCGTCTACGACGAATTGCCGAATTACCTGTCCTACGCGCTGGGTGCCGGCGAAACCACCGTGATGCGGATGGTCACGGCCTATTCGATGTTTGCCAATGGCGGTCGTCGGGTGAAATCCACACTGATCGACCGCATTCAGGATCGCTACGGCCGCACCATCTTCAAGCATGACGCCCGCGAGTGCCGCGGCTGCGACGCGCCGGACGGTTGGAAGAATCAGGCCGAGCCGCAATTGGTCGACAAGCGCGAGCAAGTGCTGGACGCGATGACGGCGTACCAGATCACGTCGATGATGGAGGGCGTGGTGCAGGGCGGCACCGCGACGGTTCTGCGCGAGGTCGGCAAGCCGATCGCGGGCAAAACGGGTACCACCAATGACGAAAAGGACGCGTGGTTCATCGGCTTCTCCCCGGACCTCGTGGTTGGCATCTATGTCGGCTACGACAAGCCGCGCAACCTCGGCGCCAAGGCGACCGGCGGCGCGCTGGCGGCTCCGATCGCGAAGGATTTCATGAAGCTCGCGCTGGCCGACAAGGCCGCGATCCCGTTCCGCGTGCCGGCCGGCATCAAGCTCATTCGCGTCGACGCGAAAACCGGCACGCGCGCCGGACCGGGCGACGGCGGCCGCACCATCCTCGAAGCCTTCAAGCCCGGCACCGCGCCGCCGGACAATTACGCCGTGATCGGCGTCGCCGATGCGGAGAGCCGGGGCGGCGGACCCTCGTTGATGGCACCGGCCGACGATCGCATGATGATGCGGCCGGGCACGGGCGGGTTGTACTGAGGTCGTTTCGTCATTCCGGGATGCGCTCTCGACGTCGGCGTAGCCGACGAGAGTGGCGCAGGCCCGGAATCCATAACCCCTGCAGGGAGTATGGATTCCGGGCTCTCGCAATTGATCGGCCAAACGCCGATCAATTACTCGCCCCGGAATGACGTCCCTAATCCGATTGCGCTTTGCCCGCGTGGCGGTTACATCCCGCATCCATTCATTCGCTTTAGATTTTGAGTCTCATGCGCCCTGAAATCGAACGCCTCGTCGAAGAGATCAAGCAGTCAGTCGGGCTGCTGAGGAGGCATCTTTGACGTCGATGCATCCACGGCCCGCCTCGCAGAGCTGAACACGCTCGCCGAAGACCCCAATCTCTGGAACGACCCCCAAAAAGCGCAAAAACTGATGCAGGAGCGGACCTCGCTTGAGGACCAGCTCGGCGGCATCGGCACGGTCATGCGCGAACTCGACGACAACGTCGAGATGATCGGACTGGGCGAATCCGAAAACGACGAGGGCGTCGTTCTCGAAGCCGAAGCCGCAC
>JANMAN010000743.1:0-1829 GCA_031359885.1 Tardiphaga sp.
GAATGGCGATTCAATCAGCGCCTTTCTTGTCGAGCGCGGCACACCCGGACTACGCACGTCAGAGCCGACGCCGCGCATGGGTCAGGAGGGTGCACCGATCGGTGAAGTGTTTCTCGACAATTGCGTCGTTGGCGCGGACACGCTTCTAGGCGGCGTGCCCGGACGCGGCTTCAAAACAATGCTTAAGACGCTCAACAAACAACGTATAAATCTTGCAGCGCTGGCGACGGGTCCGGCGATCCGAATGCTGGACGAGGCGCTTGCCTTCGCAGTTGAGCGTCAGCAATTTGGCAAGCCTATTTCCGAGTTTCAGTTGGTTCAAGCTATGTTGGCCGACTGCAAGGTCGATATCGAAGCGGCGCGCGCTCTCATCCTCGACACGGCGCGCAAGCGTGACCTCGGCCAGGATGTGACGATGGAAGTCTCAATCTGCAAATATTTCGCGACTGAAATGTGCGGGCGCGTTGCTGACCGGGTGGTGCAAATTTTTGGTGGCCAGGGCTACGTCAAGGAACGCTGCATCGAGCGGTTCTATCGCGACGTCCGCGCGTTTCGGATCTACGAGGGCACAAGCCAGATCCATCAGCTCAATATCGCGCGGCTTTTGCTGAAAGCACAGATGGCATCTGCGGGAAAGGTACAGCTATGATCGCGCCTGATGCAAACCGTCCGGAGGGACCGTTGTCGGGCCTACGCGTACTGGACATCGCGACCATCATTGCCGGACCGTTCGCGGCGACGTTGCTCGCGGATTACGGCGCAGACGTCATTAAGATCGAACTGCCCGGCATCGGAGACGGCGCGCGTGGTTTCGGCCCGTTCAAGGAAGGCAAGTCCCTCTGGTGGAAGGCAATCAATCGCAACAAACAGTTCATAACGTTGGACTTTCGAAAGGCCGAGGGCGTCGCGATCTTCAAACGGCTGGTGGAAGATTGCGACGTGCTGATCGAAAATTTCCGCCCTGGAACACTCGATGATTGGGGACTGACAAAGGAAGTGCTGTGGGCGATCCAACCACGCCTGGTGATTTTGCGGACGACCGGTTATGGCCAGGACGGACCTTATAGCGACCGCCCCTCTTTTGCGCGCGTATTCGAGGCGATGGCCGGGCTCACGCACATAACCGGTGAGGCCGATGGAGAGCCGATGCACGCAGGCTACCCGATCGGAGACGCCATCGGCGGATTGTTTGGGGCGGTGTCCGTTCTCGCAGCCTGCTGGAAACGGGCGCGGGACCCCGCTGCGCCGGGCGAGGAGATCGACTTGTCGCTGTGCGAAGCGACCCTGCGAATTCTCGATTTTCTGCCGATCGAGTACGACCAGACCGGCGTAGTGCGCGGCAGATCGGGGAATAAAAATCAGTATTCCGCGCCGTCCGCCGTGTATCGTACACGCGACGATCAATGGGTGACACTGTCGGGTTCTACTAATGCGATGTTCGCGAACAATTGCCGCGCCATCGATCGTCCAGAGCTCATCTCGACACCCATTTTCGGAACAACGGATCACGTTGCGACCATGCGGCCGAGCTGAATTCGATATTTTCGGACTGGTGCGAAAGGCATGATCTGACAGACGTGCTGGAAGCTTTCACGCGCGAAGACGGAACGCTTGCGCCGATCAATTCGATCGACCAAATTTTTGTTGATCCCCAGATGATCGCGCGTGATGCCATAACCTCAGTCGCTGATCGAGACTTTGGTTTCGTGCGGATGCAGAACGTCGTGCCGCGCTTCGCCAACGACCCAGGGTTTGTGAAATGGACCGCGGGCGACATCGGGCAGGATAATTCATGCGTCTTGGGTGACAGGCTCGGCCTGTCGTCTGCC
>JANMAN010000774.1:0-9736 GCA_031359885.1 Tardiphaga sp.
ATCGAGCGCAACGGCAAAAAAGCTGCGTTTCTGCGCGAGGCTCTGCGCGCCACCGGTGGTGCGGGGGTGGTTCATGACCGGGATATTGGGGATAGCGTGGACAGATTGCCGGCGAAAGTCGATTGCGTCACCGCACGCGCGCTGGCTCCGCTAGACGATCTTCTGGCCTTCGCAGAACCCGTGATGGCTCGCGGCGCTCGTGCTTTATTTATGAAAGGACGAGATGTAGAGGCTGAGATGATCCAAGCTACCAAATATTGGAATTTTGAGCCGATTTTCCATGGCAGCGTCACGGGCGACGGGTGTATCGTCGATATTCCGAGCGCTTCACGTCGCGACACAGCCTCGGGGCCATTGGACACCTGACATGATCGATTTAGACGAGCCGTTACAAGGCGATAGCGCAAAGACGGCGACCGAAAGCGGGCATCCGCGCATTATCGCGCTGGCCAACCAAAAAGGCGGCGTCGGCAAGACGACCACCGCGATCAATCTCGGCACCGCGTTGGCTGCGATCGGCGAGCGCGTGCTGATCGTCGATCTCGATCCGCAAGGCAATGCATCAACCGGCCTCGGCATCGACCGCCGCACCCGCAACTGCTCGACCTATGACGTGCTGATCGGCGAAGCGCCGCTGCGCGATGCCGTGGTGCCGACCGCCGTGCCGCGCCTGCACATCGCCGCTTCGACGATGGACCTCTCCGGACTCGAACTCGAACTCGGCACCGTGCGCGACCGCGCGTTCCGATTGCGCGCGGCGATCGCGGCGCTGAACAAGGATGCCGCCGACGGGACCGACTACACCTACGTGCTGATCGATTGTCCGCCGTCGCTGAACCTCATCACGGTCAACGCGATGGCGGCGTCGCACGCGATTCTGGTGCCGCTGCAATGCGAGTTCTTCGCGCTCGAAGGCCTGTCGCAACTGTTGCAGACCGTCGAGCAGGTCCGCGCGACGCTCAATCCGGGGCTGACGATCCACGGCGTCGTGCTGACGATGTTCGACTCGCGCAACAATTTGTCGAACCAGGTCGTCGCCGATGTGCGCCAGTTCATGGGCAAGAAGGTCTACGACACGATGATCCCGCGCAACGTCCGCATCTCCGAAGCGCCGTCGCACGGCAAGCCGGTGCTGGTTTACGATTTGAAATGCGCGGGCAGCGAAGCGTATTTGAAGCTCGCGACGGAAGTGATCCAGCGCGAGCGCGAACTGCGCGCGGTGGTTTAGGCGATGCTAAATTAGAAAAAGTGGTAGGATGGGTGGAGTGGAGGCGCATGTGCGCCGAAGCGATACCCATCGGGATCGGCAACGCAATCGATGGGTTTCGCACGACGCGCGAAGATCGCGCTTTTGCTCAACCCATCCTACGGCGTAACAGGTTGAGTGGGGGACATTCATGATGGCCGATGAAGCGCGTTCGCGATTGGGTCGCGGTCTGGCAAGCCTGATCGGCGATGTCGGCGGCGAGGCCGCGCACACCGAGCGGCCGCGCACGCAGCGCAAGATTCCGATCGAGTTCATCAAGCCCAATCCGCGCAATCCCCGACGCAGCTTTTCGGATGCGGAGCTTGCCGAGCTCGCCGCCTCGATCAAGCAGCATGGCGTGATCCAGCCGATCGTGGTGCGGCCCGTCAAAGGATCGCAGGATCGCTACGAGATCATCGCCGGCGAGCGACGCTGGCGCGCGTCGCAGATCGCGGGCTTGCACGAGGTGCCGGTGGTGCCGATCGAGGTAGGCGATTCCGACGCGCTCGAAATTGCGATCATCGAAAACGTGCAGCGTGAAGACCTCAACGCAATCGAAGAAGCGTTGGGGTATCAGGCGCTCGCCGGCGAGTTCAGTCGCACACAGGAAGAGATCGCCAAGATCGTCGGTAAGAGTCGCAGCCATGTCGCCAACACGATGCGGCTGTTGAAACTGCCGGACGGCGTGCAGGATTACATCGCGTCGGGACTGTTGTCCGCGGGCCATGCGCGCGCATTGATCGGCGTGCCGGATCCGCTGGCGGCCGCAAAGCGCGCGGTGGAGGAGGGGCTCAACGTCCGCCAGACCGAGGCGCTGGCGCACGAGGAGGGCGTGCCGAAACGTGCGCCGCAGAAGCCGCGCAACGAACGCGCCGCGAAAGACGCCGACACGGTGGCGTTGGAGAAACGCGTCGGCGACGTGCTCGGATTGAAAGTCAGCGTCGATCACCGCGATCCCGGCGGCGTGGTGTCGATCCGATACCGCGACCTCGATCAGCTCGACAATATTTTGCGGCGGCTCGATTCGGCCGGGTAGCGAAGTCGCCGTCACCCTGAGGTGCGAGCTATCTTCAGCGAGCCTCGAAGGGCGATGGCGACGAGGTGCGCGGCCATCCTTCGAGGCTGATGTCATCGCGTAACACGCGATGACATCAGCACCTCAGGATGACGTTTCGCTTGTAGAGAACGACCTATCCCCTGCGTCTCGCGTTGGCCGCGATCGCCATCAGCGCGCGCTGCGCGATGTCCTGCGCCAGCAGGGTTTGCCGCCGCGTGTCGAGAGCCGCGACTCCGAGTTGTTCGATGATCGCCGCGAGGCGCTGCGGCGTCAGCGCGTGCAACGCGGTCTCGACGGCGGTCTTGCGCGAAAAATGCAGCCGCGGAAACCCGCTCTCGGCGGCCTGCGACGCCGGCATCCCCTCCGCGATCAGCAACGACGCTTTGTGCAACGACGCGGCCTGGCGCTGCGCCGCCATGATGACCATGCCGGGATAGGTGCCGGCGTTCATCGCCTTTGTGAATTCGACCTCGACGACCGCCGGCTTGCCGGAGAACGCGCCGTCCACGATCGGATCGATCTTCAACTCGGAGGCGTCGGCGACGACAGCCATCACGTCGTCGAGCGTGATTTCGTTCGTGCCGTGCGCATAGAGCGCGAGCTTGCGGATTTCGTTGCGCGAGGCCTGACGATCGCCGCCGAGCAGCGCCATCAGCGACGCGCGTGCGTCCGGCGCGATCTTCAATTGCGAGACGCGCAGTTCGTCGTCGATCAGCTTGGCGAGGTCGCGCTCGGTGTCGGGATAGCAGGCGATCGCGACGGCGGTCTTGGCTTTTTCGCACGCCTTGCGCAGCGGCGACTCAGGTCGCAACTCGCCGGCTTCGATGACGATGCGGCAATCCTTGATCGGCTCGCTCGCGAGCGTCTCGATGCCCGACGCGAAACTCTTCGATCCCGCGCGCACGCGGATGGCGCGGCGGCCGCCGAACATCGGGATCGTCATCGCTTCCTCGACGAGGCGCGACGGCGCGGCGGCGAGGTCGTCGCCGTCCATCCGCACCAGCGAAAACGGATCGGAGGGATCGTCAACGGCCGAGGCGACCAGCGCATCGGCGCGTTCGCGGATCAGCCCGGCGTCAGGTCCGTACAGCAGGATGATTGGGCGCGCGGAATCCGGACGGGCCAGAAAGGCGTCGATCTCGCGTCCGCGCAGGGCGACCATTGTTGAGAATCCCAGCTTCGGACAAGGTCATTCCGGGATGAACTTCTGACGGCGAGAGCGCGCATCCCAGAATGACGAGGGATCAAATCGCGGCGAAGAAGAACGACTCGAGCCGCTTTGAGATGTTCTCGGCAATTTCCTGCGACGCGCGGTCCTCGGCGTCGCGGAAGGCGCGCTGCCGCGCGAAGCGCTGCAACTGGCCCGGCACGTCATAGGTGACGCGGGAGAAGGTCGAACCCGTCATCACCGATTTTCCGGTCGCGACTTCCACCAGATTGTATTGCGCGTCGATGCCGTAGTTCTCGCTCGACGGCAGCGCCGTCACGGGATCGACGATCAACGACGATTTGTTGGTGGTGAATTTCAACACCAGCCGATGCGTCGGCGCCATGCCGGTGGCGTCGCCATAGAGCTTGAACGCCAGCGCATTGCGGATATCGACGCCGAGCCGCGCATCGCGCGAGCCGCCCGGTTTGCCGACCGGCGGCAGTTCGACGCCCATCAACTTCTCGCGCAGCCCAGGCTTGCCGTCGGCGCGTTCGGCGTACATCGGCTGGAAGCAGCCCGCGGTGAGGACCGCAAGCCCGATCACGGCCACCAGCCGCGCCAGCACACGTTTCTCAGCCAACCACATTCACGATCCTCTGCGGCACTACGATAATCTTGCGGACGGGCTTGCCGTCCAGCGCTTGTTTTACCGCATCGAGCGCCAAAACGGCAGCCTCAATTTGAGAATTTTCCGCATTCCGGGCCACTGTGACTTCCGCGCGTTTCTTGCCGTTGACCTGAACCGGCAGAGTCATGCTGTCCGATACCAGCAAATCGGCCTCGACCGCCGGCCATTGCGCCTCCGAGACCAAGCCTTGATGGCCGATGACCGCCCAGCATTCCTCCGCCAGATGCGGCACCATGGGCGCCAGAAGCTGGACCAGGATGTCGAACGCCTCCCGCGCCGCCGCCGAATAGGCGTGAGAATGGCCGGTTGTCGTTAACGGGCCGTCGACGGCCTCCTGCAAGGTACTCACATACGTATAGAGCTTGGCGATCGCGGTGTTGAAGCGCAGCCGTTCGATGCCGGTCAGCACGTCGGACAGGGTTTGGTGCGCGGCTCGGCGCAGGGCCGTCGCAGCCTCGTCGCCGGCGTGATTCGCAATCGTACCGGGCGGCGGCAGATGCGGGGCGGCGGCATTCACCAGACGCCAGACGCGCTGCACGAAGCGCGACGCGCCCTGTACGCCGTCCTCGCTCCAGATCACGTCGCGGTCCGGCGGCGAATCCGACAGCATGAACCAGCGCGCGGTGTCGGCGCCGTAGGTGCCGATGATGTCGTCGGGGTCCACCGTGTTGCGCTTGGTCTTCGACATCTTTTCGATCGGGCCGATCTCGACCGTTTCGCCGCCGTCGATCAGCGTCGCGCGGCGTGCGTCGCCGTCCGGCACGATGTCGATCTCGGCCGGCGACGCGAAACTGCCGTCGGCCTTCTTGTAGGTCTCGTGGACCACCATGCCTTGCGTGAACATGCCTTTGAACGGCTCGTCCATCCCGACATGGCCGGTGGCCTTCATCGCGCGGGTGAAGAACCGCGAATACAGCAGATGCAGAATCGCGTGTTCGACGCCGCCGATATATTGATCGACCGGCATCATGCGGTTGGCGACGTCGGGCGTGGTCGGCGCGCTGTCGTTCCACGGATCGGTGAAGCGCGCGAAATACCACGACGAATCCACGAAGGTGTCCATCGTGTCAGTTTCGCGCCGCGCATCCTTGCCGCATTGCGGACACGCGACATGCTTCCAGGTCGGATGCCGATCGAGCGGATTGCCGGGGCGATCGAATTCGATGTCGTCGGGCAGCTTCACCGGCAGGTCTTTGATCGGGACCGGAACGGTGCCGCAGATCTCGCAATGGATGATCGGGATCGGGCAGCCCCAATAGCGCTGTCGCGAGATGCCCCAGTCGCGCAGGCGGAAGTTGACTTCGCGCGTGCCCCAGCCATCGGTCACGAAAATATCGAGCGAGGCCTTCATCGCCTGTTCGCAGGTCATGATGCCGGGTTCGCCGACCCATTGCACATACTGCACGGTGTCGGTCTTGGCCGGCACGAAGGCGACATCCTTGACGCGTTCGTCGCTGCCTTGCGGCACGAACACGTCGATGACGTCGAGATCGTATTTGCGCGCGAAATCGAGGTCGCGCTGGTCATGCGCCGGGCAGCCGATGATCGCGCCGGTGCCGTAATCCATCAGCACGAAATTGGCGATGTACAGCGGCAGTGTCCAGGAGGCGTCCGCCGGATGCGTGACCTTGATGCCGGTGTCGAAGCCGAGTTTTTCGGCGGTGTCGATCTCGGCCTGCGATGTGCCCATCTTGTGGCATTCGTCGATGAAGGCGGCGACCTTCGGATCGGTGGCGGCAAGCGCTTTCGCCAGCGGATGATCCGGTGAGATCGCCGCAAAGGTTGGCCCCCACATCGTATCCGGCCGCGTCGTGAACACAGGCAATTTATCGAAACCGTCGGGCGCACCGACCAGACCGAAATCGAAACGCAATCCTTCGGATCGACCGATCCAGTTGCGCTGCATGGTGCGGACCTTGTCCGGCCAGCGGTCGAGCGTGTCGAGCGCATCCAGCAGGTCTTGCGCGTAGTCGCTGATCTTGAAGAACCATTGCGTCAGCTCGCGCTGCTCGACCAGCGCACCGGATCGCCAGCCACGGCCGTCGATCACCTGCTCGTTGGCGAGCACGGTCTGATCGACCGGATCCCAGTTGACCTTGGATTGTTTGCGCTCGACCAGACCTGCCGTCAGGAAGTCGAGAAACATCCGCTGTTGATGCTTATAATAAGACGGATCGCAGGTCGCGATCTCTCGGCTCCAGTCGAGCGACAGCCCCATCGACTTGAGCTGTGTCTTCATCGCGTCGATGTTGGCGTAGGTCCATTTCGCCGGATGGGTCTTGTTCTGCATCGCGGCGTTTTCCGCCGGCATGCCGAAGGCGTCCCAACCCATCGGATGCAGCACGTTGTAGCCGCGCGCGCGCATCGACCGCGCCACCACGTCGCCCATCGTGTAATTGCGGACGTGGCCCATATGGATGCGCCCCGACGGATAGGGGAACATCTCCAGCACGTAATATTTCGGCCGAGGGTCGTCATTCTGCGTGGTGAAGATCGCCCTCTCGTCCCAGAGGCGCTGCCAGCGCGGTTCGGCGTCGCGGGCGTTGTAGCGTTCGGTGGTCATGACGTGCAGGGCTTTTCGGTTAGGCGGGTCCGGTCGAAACAGCGCGGACTAGGCCATAAAAGCCGTTGCAGGGTCAATGGTTTGGACCGTTAATTGGGCCTATCCGACCAGCGCAAGCGGCGGATCGTCCGGCCGCTTGAAACCATGGCAAATGACCGTGTTGCGGCCGCGATGCTTGGCGGCATAGAGAGCCGCGTCGGCGGCTTCGACGAGATCCTTCGGCGTGTGGCTGTCGTTTGGCGTCGTGCTGGCAAGGCCGATGCTCGCGGTGACGCGCTGGGTCGCGGTTGCGGCGTGCGGGATCGCCAGGTCCTGGATCGCCGTGCGGATGAGCTCGCCGATCTCGGTCGCCAGATAGGCATCGGCGCCCGGCAGCAGCAGGCAGAACTCTTCGCCGCCGTAGCGCGCCGCGAACCCCATCGCGTCATAGGCGATGTTGCCAAGCGCTTCGCCGAAACGGGCGAGGCACGCGTCGCCTTCGGGATGGCCATAACTGTCGTTGAAGGATTTGAAATGATCGACGTCGATCATCAGCAGCGCGAGATCGTCGCCGGTCTGCACGGCTTTCATCCACTCGAAGTCGAGACGGCTCTGGAAACCACGGCGATTGGCCAGGCCGGTGAGGACGTCGACCGATGCCATGACCGTCAGCCGATCGTTGGCCGCGACCATATCGCGTTCGCGCTGGCCGAGTTGCGTCGCCATGTCGTTGAAGGCGTGCGCCAACGGCACGAACTCTGCCGGCAGACCGTCACGCCCGGCGCGCGCCGACCAGTCGCCGCTGCCGAAGCGGCGCGCGATATCGGCCATCACCATGATCGGCCGCACGATCAATCGTTCGGCCGCGAACAGCGCACCGATCAGAACGAAAAGACAGACGATCGCGAATTGTACGTAAGCGGCGCGAATGTCGCTGTCGGCAGCGGCGGCGATCAGGGTTTCGTTGATATCGACGACGAGCCGCGCCGCCGTGCCGGTCACGCGCGAGACCGAGATGGCATGAAGCGAGCCGTCTTCCGCCGTGAAACGTACTGGGGCCGCTTGTTGACTACCGCTTTTCGGCATCGCGGACGCGACGGCCTGCAGGATGCGCAGATTGAGCGTGTCGCCGACCGACGAGGCTTGCGCCGGCGGCGCGGCCAGCACGCGTCCGGCGGCATCGACCATCACGACGTTGAAACCGGCGCGACCGCCGAGATTGGTCATCAGCTTCGACAGCCAATCCAGATTGACCGACGCCGTCACCATGGCCTCGCCGCCTGCGGCAACGGACGAGACCGGAAACGCCGTCATGATGATCGGCCCGGTGTCGAGGCGGCTGGTCAGATAATCGCTGACGACGAAGCCCTGCGTGGCGACCGCCTGCCGGTAATAAGCGCGGTCGTTGAGATTGAGCCCGAGGACATCGTCCCGTGTCGAACAGACGATCGTCCCGGTCTTGTCCGAGACGTTGATATTCTTGATCCAAGGTAGATCGACGCGCATCGCCGCGCGGACGATGTCGCAATTTTGCTGCGCCCGCTGCGAGGCCGCATAGACATAGGCCGTGGCACGCAGAACGGCCTCGACGGATATGATCAGCTCGCGCTGCGCGCTGGCGCTGTGTTCTGCGAGTTTGGTAAATTCTTCCGAACTGCGCGCCACCTGGAGGTCGCGGTCATCATCCAAAACGCGGATACGATCGATCATCAAGGGGCCGACGAGGATCAGTGCCAATATCGCGAGACGCGCGCGCAGGCCTAAGACCTGCTTCAGCCGCAGTTTCTTGCGATCCAACGCAATGCGTGACATCGTTTTCCCCTATCCCCCGCACGGTGATACCGCAAAGGTTGTAAAAAGCTTTTCTCGCGTTCGTTACAATTTGAACGATTCCTCCGATCGAGCATCCATGTCCGAAACATCACTGGTAACGTCGTCGTCACACGCCGCGCTGGCGGCGGTCGAAAGCGAGATCGCGCGCGCTTGCGCGGACGCCCGGCGCGACCGTGCATCGGTGACATTGATCGCGGTCTCCAAGACCTTCGACGCCGAAGCGATCGTGCCGGTGATCGACGCCGGGCAGCGCGCTTACGGCGAAAATCGCGTGCAGGAAGCCAAGGGAAAGTGGCCGGCGCTTACGGCGGATCATCCCGGCTTGCGGCTGCATCTGATCGGGCCGCTGCAATCCAACAAGGCGAAGGACGCCGTCGCGTTGTTCGACGCGATCCATTCGGTGGATCGTCCGAGCATTTGCGATGCGTTAGCCAAGGAAATTCGCGCGCAGGGCCGCGCGCCGCAATTGTTCGTCCAGCTCAACACCGGCGAGGAGCCGCAAAAGGCAGGCATCGCGCCCGGCGAGGCCGATGATTTTCTCGCGCGCTGCCGCGATCATTACGGTCTGACGATCAGCGGGCTGATGTGCATTCCGCCGGTGGACGAAGCGCCGGCTCCACATTTTGCGCTGACGGCCAAGATCGCCGCGCGCAACGGGCTGCATGAATTGTCGATGGGGATGAGCGCCGATTTCGCCACCGCGATCCGGTTCGGCGCGACTTACGTGCGAATAGGCTCGGCGATTTTCGGGACGCGGTGAGCTTCAGGTTGCATCGAGCAGGTTGACCGTGCCGCCGGATGCTTGAATGAGCCGCGCAGCCTTGCGGTCGAAAGTCGTGAACACGTCGCCGCCAAGACGCCTGCCGTCAAATGCAATGACACCGCCGGCGAAACCGCCACCGGCATCGAGCATCGCCAGTCCGGCTTCAACAGCGGCAGTATCGACATCGATTTTGGGATTATTCAAAAGGTTTTGAAGAGCTGTTTTAATATTGGCTGGTCTCATTTTGTAGGATCGACTCAATACCCAAACAAATTCACATAATGCTGGAAGTGGAATAGCGATACGTGCGGCTCCAACGAGCACAGCTTTAGCGGCCATCGTCTGCACCGGATGGTCCTCCAGCAAAGATCGAATGAGGACATTCGCATCGGCGGTGACGTTCATGCAGTTTTTTTACCCGGTTTTATGGGCTGCTGGTCTTTCTCGTAATCCATTG
>JANMAN010000793.1:0-1935 GCA_031359885.1 Tardiphaga sp.
CTCGCCATCACCGGCACGACCAAGCGCCGCGGCACCAAGGTGACGTTCAAGCCGGATGCGCAGATCTTCGAGGTCGTCGAGTTCAGCTTCGACACGCTCGCCGGCCGCTTGCGCGAGCTGGCGTTCCTCAACGCCGGCGTCACCATTACGCTGGACGATGAGCGGGAAGCCGGCAAGAACCATCGCTTCCACTACGACGGCGGCATCGTCTCGTTTGTCGAGCACCTGAACAAGAACAAGGGCGTCGTCAACGAGAAGCCGGTGTTCATGCACGGCAACCGCGACGGCATCGACGCCGAGATCGCGCTGCAGTGGAACGACGGCTACAACCCGGTCGAGTACTCGTTCGCCAACAACATCAACACCCACGAAGGCGGCACGCACCTCTCCGGGTTCCGTTCGGCGATGACGCGGACCATCAACGCCTACGCGAACGGCAACAACCTCGCGAAGGACCTGAAGGACGCGACCATCAGCGGCGACGATATCCGCGAAGGCATGACCGCGGTCATCAGCGTCAAGATTCCCAACCCGCAGTTCGAGGGCCAGACCAAGACCAAGCTCGGCAACACCGAGGTCAAGGGCATCGTCGAAGCGATCGTCAACGACAAGCTCGGCGCATTCCTCGAAGAGAACCCGGCGATTGCCAAGCGCATCGTGATGAAGTCAGTGGAGGCAGCGCGCGCGCGACGCCGCCCGCAAAGCGCGCGACCTGGTCCGACGCAAGGGCGCGCTTGACGGCAGCTCGCTGCCGGGCAAGCTGGCCGACTGCCAGGAACGCGATCCCGCCCAGGCCGAAATTTACATCGTCGAAGGCGAATCGGCCGGCGGCTCGGCCAAGCAGGGCCGCGACCGCCGCTTCCAGGCGATCCTGCCGATCAAGGGCAAGATCCTGAACGTCGAGCGGGCGCGCCTCGATCGCATGCTCAGCTCCGACGAAATCAAGACGATGATCGCAGCGCTCGGCTGCGGCATCGGCACGGATGATTTCGACATCGACAAACTGCGCTATCACCGCGTCATCATCATGACGGACGCGGACGTCGACGGCTCCCACATCCGGACGCTGCTGCTGACGTTCTTCTATCGGCAGATGCCGATGCTGGTCGACCGCGGCCACATCTACATCGCGCAGCCGCCGCTGTTTCGCGCCAAGCGCGGCAAGTCGGAGACATTCATCAAGGATGAACGCGCGCTCGAGACGTTCCTGGTGCACCGCGCGGTCGAATCGCGGTCGGTGCGGACCTCTGAGGGCGCCGAATATTCAGGCACCGAGCTCGAGAAATTCCTGCACGGCCTGATTGCCTACCGCAACGTGCTGACGCAGGTCGAACGCCGCGGCCATCATCGTGACGTCGTCGAAGCGTTGCTCGACCGCGAAGCCAAGGGCCGCGCGTTCTTCGACAACCAGGACGTGCTGCAGAATTTGGCGAATCAATTGACCACGCCGATTCGCGACGTCACGGTGCTGAAAGACGAAGAGCACAATTCCTGGACGCTCACGATCGACGATCGGACCAGCGGCTACTCGCGCATCGACACGATTGGCCCCGAGTTCCTGTCGTCGGGCGAGTTCCGCACGCTGGCGGCCAGCTACCTGGAAATCAGCGCCATCGTTCGCGCGATGCGCAAGGGCGCGATCGAAGTGCGCGTCTCCGACGGCATCAAGGCGGCAGCCGAGGAAGCGGAAGAAGCCGAACAGATCGCCGAAATGACGGCGGACGAGAAAGACGCGCTCGGCGCGATCGGTCTCACGCCGACTACGCCGGCGGCAGCGGCGGCCACAGCCGCGAAGAACATGCCAGTGCCGGTGCGGTCGATCGATGAGTTCATCGATCATTTCATCGCGCTCGGACGCAAGGGCGTCGCGATCAATCGCTACAAGGGTCTCGGCGAGATGAACCCGGACACCTTGTGGGCGACTACCATGAACCC
>JANMAN010000807.1:0-6901 GCA_031359885.1 Tardiphaga sp.
GCACGGCCGTCATCCCCGCGAACGCGGGGAACCAGTACGCCCATCATCCATGCTCTGGAATACTGGATCACCCGGTCGGCGGCGCCAAGTGCGCCTTGCCGGGTGATGACGCGACGTTGTCGAGCGGCGACAACGCGATCGTCGCGACGTCGAATCCCAACCCTCAATCCACGACGATCTTCACCTTGTCGCGCGGCTTCACGGTGCTGCGGGCGTCGAGGCCGTTCAGCACGCGAAACCGATCGACCGGGCGATCGACACCGGACATTTTCGCGGCAAGCGTTTCGACGCTGTCACCGGGCTTGACCGTGACCACCTTGATGCGGAGCGGTCGCGCGGCCTGGATTTCCGTCAGCGTCAGCCGGCGGAAGGAATTGACCGTGTCGCGGGCGCTGCGCTCGTAGTCCGGCGTCTTTTGTTTCGACGCGAAGATGAAGCGGTAGACGTCGCTGCCGAAACGCAGCGCATAGATTTTGAACGACCACTGATCGCCGCTCGCGGTCGCGGAGGCCGCCGGCAAGCCGTTGATGACGAGGTCTTCGGTGGTAGCCTTGTCGACGCCGTCCATCCATCCCGAATTCAGATAGTCGGCGAGCGACTGTTCGGCCGGCACGCGCACCACATCGAAGCGCATCGCCTGGTTGCCGCCTTCGCGCACGCCGATCACGGCCAGCGCGGTGTTCTCCAGCGTGTAGGCATCGGGCGCGGCGAAGGTGAAGCCGAGCTTCGGATGCAGGAAGCGTCGGCCGCGCACGAAACCTTCGCTTGGGTCTTCGCCGTAGACGATGTTGTCGATCGCGGCCAAATACGTGTCGCGGTCGCGCTCGCCGGCATCGGGCGACGAATACTGCCGCGCATTGGCCTGCGCATTCTGCACGCGCTCAGGCGTCGCGGGATGCGACGAGAGAAAATCCTGCGAGCGCGGATCGAGCGGCGAGCGCCCGGCCTTGAGCGCGGCGTTGCGTTCCATCGCGGTGAGAAAACGCGACGCACCGAACGGATCGAAATTGGCGCGTGCCGAAATCCCGACGCCGATGCCGTCGGCTTCGAATTCCTGCGCGCGCGAGAAACCCGCCAGCGTGAGTTTGGATTTCGCCAGCGCCAGCGCGGTCATGTCGGGGTCGTTGCCCATGTCGGTGACGACGCGTGTCACGACCGCGGCTTGCCGAGCCTGGTCCTCGCGCATCGCGGCGTGCTTGGCCAACACATGCGCCATTTCGTGCGAGAGCACGGAGGACAGTTCGGAAGTGTCGCTGGCGAGCGCGATCAATCCGCGGGTCACATAGAGCTGGCCGGTCGGCAGCGCGAAGGCGTTGACCGCGCCGGAATTCAGGATCGTGACTTTGTAAGTGAGGTCGGGCCGCTCGGAAACCGACACCAGCCGATCGACCGTGGTCTTGATCAGCGCTTCGATCTTGGGGTCTTCATAGGCGCCGCCATAAGATGACAGGATGCGCTCGTGCTCGCGGTCGGCCGCTGGGGTCGTGGCATTGCGCGACGATTTGATCGGCGCGGGCAACGAGATCGACGCGGTCTGGAAACGGCCCATGTCGGTGCAGCCGCCAAGCATCAACCCGGCCGACAATAGCCCGGCGCTCAGCAGCGGCGCGACCAAAGCGCGCCGGGACCGTGCGCCCGTCTGGCGCTCGGCCGAAAGTTTTGCAGCCGACATGTTCGGAGCCGGAGTCAAAGGATCACTCGCAATGGTCCCGCAGATGTCATTCATCCTGGCCGACAATCTCGATCTGCTCCGGCCGGGTCGCCTCGATCCGAGGACTGGTCTCAGAACTGCCGCCGCGCCGCTCGATAAAACCACGGATACGCAGGCGCTTGCCCTCGAAGGCCTTCGGCAGCATTCCAGCGGTCGCGAACGAAGGCAACACCCGTTCTGGCATAGTCACCGCAAAGTCCCGTGTCCAGCGCCGCCCGAAATTGACGTAGGTCACCGAACCGGCTTGCCGGACCGACAAAACCCGTCCGTCGACGATGGCGAAACGCCCGACCGAGGCGAGAAGTTCGCCCGGACTTTCGGCGTTTTTTATGACCGATCTGTCGGTCCAGACACCGAGCCGGCCGCGTCGTGCCTTGGCTTCGGCGGCCCGGAACGCGCCGGGGCAAGCGGGCCGCGTCAGGTCGGCGAGCGCATCGCCTTGCGCGAGCAGGTCGATCTGGATCGGCGGTGTCGTGGCATCCTGTTGAACGAGCAGGGATTGGCGGCCGTAACGGTCCGGCGCGTCGTTGTCGCCATGCAGGGTCACACTGCGCCCGACGACTATTTTCAGCGCGACTGTCGCGCGCAACGCATGGTCGTCCGGCAATGGTGCCAGTCCGGCGAGACGAACCTCGCGGCCGTCGTCGAGCCGCAACGTTCGGGCGTCGATCACGGCGGCGACGCGTCCCTCGCCGACGAGCGGGCCGCTGCATGCGTCGGCAAGCGCGGACGTCGCCGCAAACAGCAGCGCAAGGGTGGCATATGACCAAGGCGTCGCGGATGGCGTCATTGATCAAGTCTAGCGAGCGTGCGACGCGCGATGCAATCGACATCGACCCATCTCAATTTGCAGACCCGACGACACAGCGTCGCGTCTTGCCGCTCTCGTACCGATCCGGCATGATCGCCGACGAAAAGCATCGCAAAAGCGATGCGCATGTTTTTAGGGAGGTTTCGTTGAAGAGTTTCGTGTCCGGTCTGCTTGCGTCGGTTCTGGCCATTACGGCGACGTCGGCTGTCGCGCAGACCAAGCCCCCCTATAAGCTCGGCTACATCCTCGATATGTCCGGGCTCTATGCCGACATCACCGGCCCCGGCAGCGAGACCGCTGCGAAGATGGCCGTGGAGGATTTCGGCGGGGAGGTGCTCGGGCGCAAGATTCAGGTCATCGCCTCGGACCATCTGAACAAGGCCGACAACTCCGCCAACATCGCGCGCGATATGCTCGACAATCAAGGCGTCGAAGCGATTCTCGATGTTGCCGCCTCCGCAACGGCGCTGGCCGCGAGCGAAATCGCCCGCGCGCGCAACAAGATCATCGTGTTCAACGGTCCCGGCTCGATCCGCCTCAGCAACGAGGCCTGCGGTCCCTACACCGTTCACTACGTGTTCGATACCTACGCACAGGCCGCCGTCACCGGCCTCGCGACCGTCAAGCAGGGCCTGAACACCTGGTTCTTCCTCTCCGCGGATTACGCGTTCGGTCAGGACCTCGAGAAGGACACCACGGCCGTCGTGACGAAGGCCGGCGGCAAGGTGGTTGGTGGCGTCAAGCATCCGCTCAACACGTCGGACTTCTCGTCCTTCCTGTTGCAGGCGCAAAGCTCGGGCGCGAAGGTCATCGGTCTCGCCAATGCCGGCGGCGATACGATTACCGCGATCAAGCAGGCGGCCGAGTTCGGCCTCACCCGCAGCGGCGGGCAGAAGCTGTCGCCGCTGTTGGCCTTCATCAGCGATATCGACAGCGTCGGACTCGAGACGGCGCAGGGCCTGATCCTCGCCGAAGCGTTCTACTGGGACTTGAACGACGACACCCGTGCTTTCTCGAAGCGCTTCATGGAGCGCACCAAGCGCGTGCCGACGTCGGCCCAGGCGGGGGTGTATTCCGCGACGCTGCATTACCTGAACGCCGTCAAAGCCGCCGGCACCTCCGATGCCGCCCCCGTCATGAAGCTGATGAAAGACACGCCGATCAACGACATGTTCGCGAAGAACGGCAAGATCCGCGAAGACGGTCGCATGGTCCACGACATGTATCTGTTCGAGGTCAAGAAGCCGACCGATTCCAAAGGTCGATGGGACGACTACAAGCTGCTCGCGACCGTGCCGGGCGACGAAGCGTTTCAGCCGCTCTCGGCGTCGCGCTGCCCGTTGGTGAAGAAATAGGAGACGGTCGTCAGCCGTCACCTGAGGCGCTGCGCCGAACCAAACAAAAAACAACAAAAGGAAACGCCTCGATGACCGACATGGTCCTGCAAAGCCTCGACAAGGGTCTTCTCACCATCACGATGAATCGTCCGGATCGGCGCAATGCGCTGCATCCGGACATGACGCGGGGGCTCGTCGAAGCTGCACGCCGCGCAGCCGAGGATCACGACGTTCGCGCTGTGTTATTGAAAGGTGCCGGTGGCACCTTCTGCGTCGGCGGCGACGTGAAATCGATGGCGGCCAACACCGCCCCGCCGACGCTCGAAGTCAGGCGCGCCGATTTGCGTCGCGGCATGGAGGTCTCGCGCATCCTGCACGAGATGCCGAAGCCCGTGGTCGCGCAGATCGACGGTGCCGCGGCCGGCGCCGGCCTGTCCATCGCGCTTGCGTGCGATATCCGCATCGCATCCGAATCCGCGAAGATCACGACGGCGTTTGCCAAAGTGGGCCTCTCCGGGGATTTCGGCGGCACCTATTTCCTGACGCGCATGATCGGCAGCGCACGCGCGCGCGAACTTTATTTGATGTCGCCGGTGCTCACTGCGAAAGAAGCGCACGCGCTCGGCATCGTAACGCGCGTGGTGGCGGATGCTGAAGTGGACGTAGCAGCGCACGACATCGCGCTCTCGCTCGCGCAGGGCCCGAGCGTGACGCTCGGCTACATCAAGACGAACATCAACAACGCCGAGGACCAGTCGCTCGAAGCCTGCTTCGACGCGGAAGCGATTCACCACTCGCGCTCGGCGGAAACCGCCGATCACAAGGAAGCCTCGAAGGCATTTGTCGAAAAGCGAAAGCCGGTGTTTCAGGGCCACTGATATGGCCGCGCATCCGCTCGATACGTTCTTCAATCCGTCCAGCGTCGCGATCATCGGCGCGTCGCGCGACGGCGCGAAAATTCCCGGTCTGTTGCTGGCGTTTCTGCGCAAGAACGAATTTCGCGGCGCGATCTATCCGGTCAACCCGAACTATACGGATATCAACGGCCTCACCTGCTGGCCGACGATCGCAGCGATCGGGCAGCCGATCGATCTGGCGATCGTCATCATTCCTGCACGCGCTGTGCTTGGCGCTTTGCAAGAATGTGCTGCTGTCGGCGTCAGGAATTGCATCGTCATATCGTCCGGTTTCGCCGAAGAGGGCGGCGATGCGACGCAGATGCAGGACGCCATCGCGACGCTTGCCAAAGACACCGGCATGCGAATTTCCGGCCCGAACGCCGAAGGTTTCTACAACGAGCCGATGAGCGTCGCCGCGACGTTCTCGCCGACCGTGGACGTGAAGCCCGACGCGCCGCGGCTGCTCGCGACAACGAAGCGGATCGGCATCGTCGCGCAATCCGGCGGCATCGGCTTTGCGATCTATAACCGCGCGCGTGCGCTCGGCATCGCGCTCAGCACTGTGATTTCGACCGGCAACGAAAGCGATCTCGGCGCTGGCGAATTTCTCGACTACATGGTGCAGGATGCGTCCACCGATGTGATCCTGCTGTTCATCGAGGGCATCCGCGACACCGAGAAGTTTCTAGCTGCGGCGCGCCGTGCGGCCGAAGCCGGCAAGCCGATTATCGTGACGAAGGTCGGCCGATCCAATGCGGGCGAGCGCGCGGCAGCGTCGCACACGGCGAGCATGGCGGGCTCATCGACAGCCTATGATGCAGTGTTCGCAAAATACGGTTTCATCGCTTCGAACGATCTCGACGAGGCCGTGACGATCGCCGCCGCGCTGACGACCACGCCGATACCGAAGGGCAATCGCGTCGCTGTCGTTACCGTCTCAGGTGGCGCAGGCATCTGGGCTGCCGATGCCGTGTCCGCGCAAGGGCTCAGCGTGCCGGAATTGTCCACCGCGATGCAGGCGCAGATCGGTGCATTGATTCCGTCATATGGCTCGCCGCGCAATCCCATCGATATCACAGCTCAAGCAGTCCACAGCGGCGGCTTGCAAAAGACGATCGAGCTGTTGAACGGGTCTGATGAAGTCGACTTGATTCTTGTCGTCATTTCGCTCGCGAGCGAGACGCGGATGCCGTTCAAGATGCCCGAACTGAAGCCACTGATCGATGCGCAGAAGAAGCCGATTCTGTTTTGGTCCTATACGCTGCCGTCGCAGTTCGCACGGACGGGCCTGGCGCAATCCGGCGTCGTGGTCCTGTCCGGGTTGACGCATGTCGCGGTCGCGATGCGGCACATGGTGTCGCGTGTGTCGTTCAAACTTCCGTCGCAGGTTAAAGTATTACCGCCGCCTGACGTCAGCCCACATCTAACAGCGCCGGCGCTGTCCGAGTACGACAGCAAGGCTCTGCTGCGCGCGGCTGGCATCGCGTTTCCGAATGAGACACTCGTGACGAGCGAAGCCGAATTAACGCACGCCGTCGCGCGCCTAGGTTTTCCGCTGGTGATGAAAATCCAGTCGCCGGACATCGCACACAAAAGCGAAATTGGCGGTGTTCGTATCAATATCGGTTCTCTCGAAGAAGCCCGTTCGGCCTACAGAGCGTTACACGACAGCGCCAAGCAGCATCGACCGCATGCAGCGGTTCAAGGCGTGCTGGTCGGGCCGATGGCGACAAAGGGCGTCGAGTTCATCATCGGCACGCTGAACGACATGACGTTCGGATCGATGGTGATGGTCGGGCTCGGCGGTGTCACGACCGAACTGTTTCGCGATGTGGTCTATCGTCCCGCGCCTGTGAGCGCCGATGAAGCGCATCAGATGCTCGATCAACTGAAAGCAGCGCCATTGCTGAATGGTTTTCGCGGTGCGGTCAAAGCCGATGCAACGGCGCTCGCTACGCTGATCGCTCAAATATCGCAACTGGCGGCGGGTCTGCGGGATCACATCGCGGAGATCGAACTCAATCCGGTGCTGGTGCATCCGAACGGCGAGGGCGTCACGATCGTCGACGCATTGGTGGTGCGAAAGAAGAGGTTGCCGTCTTCCTGAGGAGCGGTCTCCCGGCGACGTCTTCGTCGTCCGGCG
>JANMAN010000040.1:0-1857 GCA_031359885.1 Tardiphaga sp.
CCCGATGCGATGGTCGGCATCGGCAATGCCGAGCGACTCGGCATCGACGCGGTCGGCGCACGCAACAAGCGTTTCCTGCGCATCAACACCGGCGGCGCGACCGGGTTGTCGAGTGTCGCTGCGGCCTACTATCACGTCGCGGCCGGTGTCAGCGATGTGGTGATGACCGCAGGTGCCGACAAGGTCGGCGAATGCGGCGATTCGCAGACGGTTCTCAACAAGATCTGGGACCCGATGTATGAGCGCTCGCTGCCGCTCGGCACGATCACCATGCTGGCGATGTCGGCGATCCGGTACGAGGACAAGTACGGCATGACCCAGGAGGACATGGCCGAGGTGGTGGTGAAGAACCGCCAGCACGCTTCCCTCAATCCGAATGCACACCTGCGTAAGACAACGACCGTTGAGGAGGTGATGGCCTCGCGGATGATCAGCTGGCCGGTCAAGCTGATGGACTGCTGCCCGCAGTCGAGCGGCGGCGGCGCGATGATCTTGGCTTCGGAGAAGTACATCAAGGATCGCAAGCTCGATGCGGTCTGGATCACCGGCCTCGGTCACTCTTCCGAGAGCTACTACATGGGCGACAGGATGGGCAACGGCTTCACCGCCGACCATGCGGATGCCTTCGCGCTCAAGCACGCATTTGACCGGTCGTACCGCATGGCGGGCATCAAGGATGCGCAGAAGCAGGTGCACGTCGCCGAGATCTATGCGCCGTTCAGCAACACCGAATTCCACGCGATCGAGGCCGCCGGCTTGTGCGGACTCGGCGAGTCGGTCAAGCAAGTGAAAGAAGGGCGCTTCTCGATCGGCGGTGAGATCCCGGTCAACCCGTCGGGCGGCGTGCTGTGCGCCAATGCGATCGCCGTGACGGCGATGATTCGCGTCGCGGAAGCTGCCTTGCAGGTCTGGGGCAAGGCCGGTGCGCACCAGGTGAAGGGTGCGAAGGTCGGCGTGGCAAGCGGCAACGGCGGCGATCACCAGTTCTTCGGGGCGATGGTCGTCGAAGCCTGACGCGAGGTTTGGAGAGCAAGTGGTCCTGCCGACGCGCAGGGTGACACGAACAACCTGAGAGGAAGACAGATGGAACTGATGAAGCGCCGCGAGGCCTGGAACGTCACTTACAACCATGCCCTCGGCGAGACCGCGAGCTGGTTTTACGTGCAGATTCGCGACCACGCGAAGATCTATGGCCGCCGTTGCGGCAAAACGGGTCGCGTGCTGGTGCCGCCGCGTGCCTTCTCCGACCAGACGCTCGAACCGACCACTGAATGGGTCGAGGTCGGTCCCGGCGGACGGATCGAGGCTTTCACGATTGTCTACGAGCCGTTCAACGGTCTGCCCGATCCTCCGTATGCGTTCGGCTACGTGATGCTCGACAAGGCCGATACAGGAATCGGCGGCTTCTTCCGCGGTGTCGATCTGACGGACCCGGCGGCGGCAGCCAAGAAGCTCAAGATCGGTACCCGCATCAACACGCGCTTTGCGGAAAAGCGCATCGGCGACGTTCTCGACTTCTGGTTCGAGCCCGAAACGACGTGACGCAGCCGGCAGTGCCAGCACCGCAGCGGGTCGCCGTCATCGGCGCCGGCGCTGCGGGTCTGTGCACCGCGAAATACCTGCTCGCCCGCGGCGTCGACGTCGTCGTCTACGAGCTGGGCTCGCGGATCGGCGGGCTCTGGGTCTACGAAAACGACAACGGCATCGGTCCAGCCTACAAGTCGCTTCACCTCAATTCCGAGGCGGCGATCACCGCCTACAAAGACTTCCCGTTTCCCCCTGACGGGCCGCTCTACCCGGACCATTCGGAGGTCAGTCGCTATCTCGAAGCGTATGCCGATCGCTTCGGTGTGACGC
>JANMAN010000059.1:0-3885 GCA_031359885.1 Tardiphaga sp.
TCCGCAAATCCGAACAGACCCATCGCCACCGTGGCGAAGCCGAGGCCGTCAGCCAATTCGGGAATGTTGAACGACATGCGCGCTGCGCCAGTTTCGATGTCGGACCCGACCATCGACAGCAGCAGTCCGAACACGATCATCGCGATCGCCTTCAGCACCGAGCCTTTGGCGAGCACGACCGCGAAGATCAGGCCGAGCACCATCAACGAAAAATATTCGGCGGGGCCGAAGGCCAGCGCGAGCTTGGTCAGCGGCGCGCCGAGAACGGCGATCAGAACCGTCGCAACGCAACCTGCGAAGAACGACCCGATCGCGGCAATCGCCAATGCCGGACCGGCACGGCCCTGCTTGGCCATCTGGAAGCCGTCGAGCGCGGTGACGACAGAGCCGGCCTCGCCGGGAATGTTGACCAGGATCGACGTGGTCGAACCGCCATATTGCGCGCCGTAATAAATGCCCGCGAGCATGATGAGCGCACCGACCGGCGGCAAACCGAACGTGATCGGCAGCAGCATCGCGACCGTCGCGATGGTGCCCCTGCCGGGCAGCACGCCGACCAGCGTACCGACCAGCGCTCCGATCAGACAGAGCAGGATGTTGATCGGAATCGGGATCGACATGCCGCCGAGAAACGACGGGGTCCACTGAATGAATTGGAAAACGACGCCGAAGCCGAGGCCGAGATTTGAAAACAGATCACCCATGGTGCCCTCAGCGGATCATAAAGGTTGGCAACATCTGCAACGGCAGACCGAGCGCATAGGGAAACAGAAGGGCGCAAAACGCCGTCAGGCAAATCCCGACGATGATGGTTTCCCGCCACTTGGTCTCGTGCGAACCGGCCGCGGCAATCAGGAAGCTCGTCATGGCGGAGAAGATCATGCCCATCGGGCGGATGCTGAACGCGAAAGCCAAAATCGCGAGCGCAACGAACAGCGGTCCGCGCCAGGCATAGACCGCCAGTTGCGGGCCTTCGGTGAACACACCGACCAGCGCAATCGCGGCACCGAGCGCGAGCAGCAGATAGCCGAACATTCGCGGCGCGGTTCCCGCGCCGAACGAGAAGCCCTGCATGCCCTGCAAGTCGCTGGACGCCCACAACGCAAAAGCGGCGATCGCCATCAACGCGAGACCGCCGAAGAAATCCTGCGGTCCGCGGATCCAGGCTGGTAGAATTGATTTTTCGGGCACGCTGTGTGGCGTGTCGGTCATTTCACGTCCCCCGTCACGGGCTTGTCGCCCATTGCGTTCTTAGTTGTGATTTCAGTGTCTGGCTTCTGCCTAACGATATTTGTCAGATAACGCCAGCAAAACCCAGACAAGCTCCCGCTACTAAAGGCCATAGCGGATTGAGCCGTGTGGTGAATGCGAGCAATGCTGCGCCGCCGGTGACGGCGACCGCGACCCACGACGTATCGGATGCCAGCGCGAGGATCAATCCGCTCGCCGCCATGAGGCCGATCGAGACGGGAACCAGAGCGGCTTGCACCAGCGCCGGCCACCGCGCATCGCGCGACCGCATAAACATCTGGCCGACGACATAAGCCAAAATGGCGCTCGGTCCGCACATCGCGGTCGTCGCAACGGCAGCACCCACCACGCCCGCGACCTGATAGCCGATCAACGTCACGATCAGCACGTTAGGACCAGGCGACAATTGCGAGATCGCGAAGACGTCGGAAAACTGCTGGTCCGTGAGCCAGTGCCGCCCGTCCACGACGATCCGATGGATTTCAGGAATCGCCGAATTGGCACCGCCGACAGCGAACAACGACATCAGCCCGAAGGTCCAGGCCAGCGTCCAAAGCGGGTTCACGTGAGCGTCGGTCATGACGCAATCCTGCGCCGCACAACGTAAGTTAGAACGAGCGACAGCGGGATAGCCACCACCAGCACTGCGGGCAGCGGCAGACGCAGCAAACCGATCGCGACGAACACGGCGATCAAAATAGCCAGTGCGATCGCGTCCCGCTTGATCAGCAGCGGCATCATCATGCGCAGGATGACGGCGAACAGCAGTCCGACCGCGGCACAAGACACGCCGGCGAGCGTCCGGCGCAAAGCGGCGATATCGCCGTAGTGAACATACAGCGCTGCGAGCCCCGTCACGATCACCACCGGAGGCCCGAGCAGCCCCGCAAATGCTGCGAGGCTGCCGGGAATGCCGCGAAACCGAGCACCGAACACGACCGATAGATTGACGATGTTCGGCCCGGGCAGAAAATGACACAGCGCGAAGGTTTCGTTGAATTCGTCGGGTGTCATCCAGCGATGCTGATCGACGATCGACCGCCGCGCCCAAACCAACACGCCGCCGAACCCGGCCAGCGACATCTTCGCAAACGCCAGAAACAGCACCAGGAGCCCCGGCGGGTCGGACGCCAGAAGCGGGGTCGGCGGCGCAAGCGATGGCTGTTGCATGCGGACGTTCTAAAAGGTCTCGACACCGTCGCCAAGCCGGACGGCCGACCCGGCTTGCAACCTTTCGCGACCAGGCCGCTTGGGACTGGGATCGGCGATCTCAACCGCGAAAGCAATGCTGACCGCCGGGTCCAAGCAGGCTAGGATGGTTTGGCGAGTCGGGAACGGCGTCGCTTCGACCCGCCGATACATGACCCAATAACGAGACCGATGACGATGGCGACCGATCACATTCGATACGACGTTCTGGCTCGCGACGCTTTGCGCGGCGTATTGCGCAGCGTGCTGACCGACGCGGCGGCGAATGGCCTGCCCGGCGACCATCATTTCTTCATCACCTTCATCTCCACCGCCGATGGCGTGAAGCTGTCGCCTCGGCTGCTCGCGCAATATCCGCAGGAAATGACCGTCATCCTCCAGCATCAGTTCTGGGACCTGATCGTAACCGAGGACCGGTTCGAGGTCGGGCTCTCGTTCGGCGGCGTGCCGGAAAAACTGGTCGTGCCTTTCTCGTCGATCAAAAGTTTCTTCGACCCGTCCGTGCAGTTCGGTCTTCAGTTCGAAGCCGTCGAGACGACCGCTGACGCCGACGGCAAGACGACGCTTCCCGCCGTTGCCGCACCGGCGACGACGTTGACCGTTCCGGCTGCTCCGCCTGATGCTGCGGTCGATCAGATCGAGTCGAAGCCCAGCGAGGGCGCAGAAGTCGTGCGCCTGGATCGCTTTCGCAAAAAATAGCCGGCTTCTCGTATCCGGCTTCTTGAAGGTCGTTTGAGCGTGAGGCCGGTAACTCGGCCACTCGTTCGATCGGTCGGCCGACAGATCAAGGGACGCACCTCATGGCCCCTGCGCAAAAGACCACGCGTCCGAAACAAGGATCGACCCGCAGCGAGAGCGACAGTTTCGGGCCGATCGACGTCGCGGCCGACCGTTACTGGGGCGCACAAACCGAACGATCGCGACAGAACTTCAAGATCGGCACCGATCGGATGCCGCTGCCGCTCATCCGCGCGCTCGGTATTGTCAAGCTCGCCGCTGTCGAAACCAACCGCGACCTCGGATTGATCGACGACAAGCGCGCCGATGCGATCGCGCAAGCCGCGCGCGCCGTCATCGACGGCGAGTTCGACGAACATTTTCCGCTGGTGGTGTTTCAGACCGGGTCCGGCACACAAACCAATATGAACCTCAACGAGGTCATCGCCAATCGCGCCAACGAGTTGCTGGGCGGCGAGCGCGGCGACAAGACGCCGGTCCATCCGAACGACCACGTCAATATGAGCCAGTCGTCGAACGATTCGTTTCCCTCTGCAATGCATATCGCTGCCGCGATGCGCATCAATGATCACCTGATTCCTGCGCTGACGCATTTGCAGGCCGCGCTCGACAAGAAGACCAAGGAATTCGCCAAGATCGTCAAGATCGGCCGCACCCACACGATGGATGCCACACCAATCACGCTCG
>JANMAN010000069.1:0-2536 GCA_031359885.1 Tardiphaga sp.
CGAACGCGCCATGCGTCGAGGTGTGGCTGTCGCCGCACACGATCGTGGTGCCCGGCAGCGTAAAGCCCTGCTCGGGCCCGATGACGTGGACGATGCCCTGCCGGATGTCGTGTTCGTTGTAATAGTTGACGCCGAACTCGCGGGCGTTCTCGGCTAACGCCGCGATCTGCTCGGCACTTTCCGGATCGGGATTGGGCTTGGAGCGATCGGTGGTCGGCACGTTGTGATCGACGACGGCGAGCGTCTTCTCTGGCGCGTGCACTTTGCGGCCGGTGGTGCGCAGCCCCTCGAAGGCCTGCGGCGACGTCACTTCATGCACCAGATGGCGATCGATATAGAGCAGGCAGGTGCCGTCCTCGGCCTCGTGCGCCAGATGGTCATTCCAAATTTTGTCGTACAGCGTGGTCGGTTTCGCGGATGTTGAATCGGACATGATGATGGCCTTGGATCGAAGCTGAAAAGGGACAGGCGCGCGGCTAGTCTGCGTGGCTTAGGCCGCAAGGCTCACGCGCTAAGCGCGGCCGTCGTCAGCCGCCCGAAGAAGCGCCAGGGCAGGCGGCTTCGGTCGTCGAGCACGATGCGTGCGGCATGGATCGGGCGATCTGGAAACATTCCAGCGATATAGCACGAGTGGTGTCGTTGCGCGAGGTTCGTTTGGGGTGGGCCGTTATCGCGAGTCGTCGTTGCCCTGCTTCGCGCCTCAAGGTGACGGCACGCCAACAAAAAAACGCGGAGCTTTCGCCCCGCGCTTTCGTCAACCAAACCAAAAAAGATTACTCGGCAGCGACGGCGGCGACCTTGGCCGGACGCTCGGTCTTTTTCTCGACGATGCGGGCCGACTTGCCGCGCAGATTGCGCAGGTAATACAGCTTGGCGCGACGCACCTTGCCGCGACGCACGACCTTGATCGAGTCGATCATCGGCGACATGACCGGGAACACACGCTCGACGCCCTCGCCGTAGGAAATCTTGCGGACCGTGAAGCTCTCGTTCAAGCCGCCGCCGGAGCGGCCGATGCAAACGCCTTCATAGGCCTGCACGCGCGAACGATCGCCTTCGACGACCTTCACGTTGACGATCACGGTGTCGCCGGGACCGAATTCCGGGATCGTCTTGGTGGCGGCGAGCCTGTCGAACTGCTCTTTTTCAAGCTCTTGGATAATGTTCATCGAAATCTCCATCGGCGGCGCGCCCGGCCATCGCGGCGGGCGGCGCGAAATTCGTATCCCAGCATTGGCGAGGAATTGGCGCGTCTCTACATCAATCCTGTGGGCTTGTCACCCATCCGTCTTGTTTTTCGGCGGTTTTTGCGGACGCGCGTGCCACAAATCGGGCCGTCGCGTTCGCGTCAGGATTTCCGCCTGTTGCAGCCGCCACGCCGCAACTTTGGCATGGTCGCCGGAGGTCAGGATGTCCGGAATCGGCACGCCGTCGAAGATCTGCGGGCGGGTGTATTGCGGGTATTCGAGCAGGCCGTCCGAAAAGCTCTCGTCGGTCCCGGATTCGAGCCGGCCCATGACGCCCGGCAACAGCCGCACGCAGGCGTCGATAAGCGCCATCGCGGCGATTTCGCCGCCCGACAGAACATAATCGCCGATCGAGACCTCTTCGAGGCCGCGGGCGTCGATCACGCGCTGATCGATGCCCTCGAAGCGGCCGCAGACGATCAGCGGACCGGGGCCGGCGGCGAGTTCGGCGACGCGTTGTTGCGTGAGCGGCTTGCCGCGCGGGCTCATGACGAGACGCGGCCGGGTGGCGTCATGGCCGGCAGCATCGATCGCGGCGGCCAGCACGTCGGCGCGCAGCACCATGCCGGGGCCGCCGCCTGCCGGGGTGTCATCGACGCTGCGGTGTTTGTCCGTGGCCGACGCGCGGATGTCGCGCGCCTCCAGCGCCCACAGCCCGGCCGTGAGCGCGCGCCCGGCGAGGCTGACACCGAGCGGGCCGGGGAACATGTCGGGAAACAGCGTGAGAACCGTCGCGCGCCAGGTCATTGAAGAACCCATCATCGTCATTGCGAGCCGACAACGATCGGCTTTTGCCGATCGATGTCGAGCGAAGCAATCCAGCTCTTTTCGTCGCGAGTCCGACTGGATTGCTTCGTCATAGACGTTTCTCGCAGGCGAGAAACGTCTACTCCTCGCAATGACGAGACGTGCATGTCACGCCAACGGATGATTAGGCGTATCGCCCTCGACCTCGCCGGGCAGCACGATCACCACATGGCCCTTGGCAAGATCGACGCTCGGCACGACCGCGTCCGTGAACGGCAGCATAAGCGTCGGACCCGAAGGCGGCGCGATCTCGATGATCGTGCCCGCGCCGAAATCATGAATCGCAACGACGCGGCCGATCGGTGCCTCGTCGGCATCAACCGCTGCCAGCCCGATCAGATCGGCATGGTAATATTCGCCGTCGTCGGTCGGCGGCAATTGCGCGCGTGCGACGTAGAGCTCGATCCCGTTGAGACGCGCGGCAGCGTCGCGGTCGGCGGCGCCGGTAAGCGGCGCCCCCAGATGTTCCATCGCCAAGCGCG
>JANMAN010000098.1:0-3882 GCA_031359885.1 Tardiphaga sp.
CAGCACCGCCGCAAGCGTCACGAAGAAAGACAGCGCCAACAGTTTGCCCATGCTGGCCGTACCCGGATGACTCGACAGCCACAGACTGCCGAACGCGGTCGCGGTCGTCAGCGCGCTGTAGAAGATCGCTCGCGTGAGCGACGATTGCAGCAGGTTCGTGTGACCGCCACGCCATGCGGTGATGTAGTAAATCTTGAACGCAACGCCGACGCCGAGCAGCAGCGGTAAGGCGATGATATTGGCGAAGTTCAGTGGCAACCCGATCAGCACGCAAATTTCCAGCGTGACAGCACCTGCCACCAACAACGGGACGATCGTCAGCAGCACATCGGTCACCCGACGCAGCACGAGCCACAGCAGCAGCGAAATCGACAGCAGCGCCCAGATGCCTGCGTGAATGAAAGCCGTGACGATTGTATCGCCGGAACGCAGGATCGAGACCGGCCCGCCGATGGCCATCGGTTCGGCCTTCAGTACGGCGTCCGCGAATTTGCGCAGCGTGTCGTTGTCGTTCGGATCGCCGCTCGGCAACGCTTGTACGCGTACCTTACCGTCGGAGGTCTTCCAAATATTCACCAGCTCCTTCGGCAGATTGTCGATGGTCACGCTCGACGCCTGCAGCAGGCCGCGCAACTGCGCAAACTGGATTTGCAGTGGCGTCACGAAAACCGATTGGACTTTCTCGCGCGTCTGCTGATTGGCATTCGCGAGCTTGTCCATGTCGTCGGCCAGCCGCGTTGCGGTCTTTGCCGCGGAGCTATTTTGGGTGCCGGCAACGCCGCGTAGGCTGCTCGCTGCTCCCTTCAACGCCTCGATATTTTCAGCATCGGTCGGCGGCGCGTCGACGTCCTTCGGATTGATCGCCGGTCCGATGATCTTTGCGCCCTGCGCGATCAGTGCGAGTTTTTCCGGCTGATCGGTCGGCACGAAATTGTCGAGCGACATCGTGCTTTTGACTTCCGGCACCTTCGCCAGCTTGTCTTCGATCTGCTTTGCGGCTGCCGCGTTCGGCGCCAACACGTTGATGGCCGACGTGCCGGTGTTCGGGTCGCGACGCAGATCCAGATACGTCGCGATCGACTCGGTTTTCGGGTCGCGCAGGTTCATGGGATTGAAGTCGAAGTGCAGATAATAGAGCAGCGGCAGGCCGGCGACGGTTAGCAGCAACGTGCCGCCGATCACCCAGAAACGTTTCTCTTCAAGGAAACGATCGACCGGCGCGAGGAAGGCCCAGCCGACCGGCTCTTTTTCACCTGGCGGATTCAGAAGATCCAGAAGCGCCGGCAGCAAAGTGATGCTGCTAAAGAAGGCGATCAACATTCCGGCGCCGGCGACCTTGCCGAGCTGGGACACGCCTTCGTAATCGGTAGGCAAGAATGAGAGAAAACCCGCCGCAGTGGCCATGGCCGCCAGCGACAACGGCACTGCCGAACGTTTGGCGGCACGCGACAAGGCGTAGCGCAGATCGTCGTTCTTGTGACGCTCCGAGCGGTAGCGCACGCTGTACTGAATCCCGAAATCGACACCGAGGCCGACGAACAGCACTGCGAAAGCGATCGAAATCAAATTGAACGAACCGACAAGCGCAAGGCCCGCGGCCGTCGTGATCACAAGCCCTGCTGCGAGGGTGACGAACACTGCGAAGATGATCTTGGCCGAATGCAACGCAGCCCACAGGATCGCGAGCACGATCAGCACCGTGATCACGCCGTTCAAGATGGCTCCGTCTTGGACGGTCGCGAATTCTTCGTTGGCGATCGGCACCGGGCCGGTCAGACGGACGCGCGCACCGAATTGATTGCCAATGTCGGTATCCGCGACGGCTTTCCGGATCGCGTCGGTCGCGGCCTTGCCAGGCTCCAAGGCCTGGAAATCGAGGATCGGCCGGATTTGAATGAATGCTCGCTTGTCGGCGTCGGTCAGCGGCTGGTCGCTGGTCAGTTCGCGCCACGAAAACGTACCTTTGCCGTCTTTCATGACCGTTTCGATGGTCTGGGCGATCTGCGCAAACGGCTTCTCGGTCGACTCCAGTTTGAATTGTCCGCGCTTGAGACCGAGAAGCGCCGTTTCGAGCGCGCCGGTCAGCCCGCGAATGCTGGGATCGCCGGCCATGATCTCCAGCAACGGCGCGCCGCCCTGAAACTGCTGGGTGATCTGGGCGACCTGCTCCTTTGGCAGGAACAACAGTCCGTTTTTCTGAAAGAACTCGCCGGTACCGACCGACTGCACGGACTCGAAGTTGGTTTTGTTCTCGGACAGCTTCTTCTCGAGCACGCTGGCCGCCGCGCCGGCAAATTCAGCACTTGGCGCTTCGACGACCGCGAGGACAAGCCGCTCCTGATCGAAAGCCTTTTCAAATGCGATATCGCGTTGACGCCAATCGAGATCGGGAGAAATCAGCGTGTTGATGTCGGTGTTGATGCCAAAATTGCGGGACGTGTAATAGCCGGACCCGATCGACAGCAGCACCCCAAGCACCACCGTGGTTATAGCGTAGCGGGTGCACAGATTGACGAGCGATACGACAAGACGTGTCAGCACAAATGATACTTTCTATTGATCGTCACTCACCGAAACAGCGTCAGATACTGCGGGTTCCGTAAGATCGATCTGGCGTTTCGGGCGAATGTCTCTTCAGAGCATTAGGGAGTGGCATGAAACCTGCTGAACGGCTTGCGAGCCGCAGCTAAGGCGATGCAATGTTTGATATATTCTATAGCGTCATATCGTAAAGCGACAATGGAGGATGCCAGCAAGCGGGTTCTGGCTCATTCCGGTACGGATTGTAAAGCGCGTCTCACACTCTTGGCCGTGTTGGACTACTGAAGCGCTACCACACAGACCTGGCCTAGATTGTGTCGGGTGGGGTCACCGAATGTCGCGACGATTAGAGCAGGAGGGTGAAAGATGAACATGCAGTTGCATTCCAGCTCCCCCTTGGTCGATGGGCCTGTTAAATTCCAGCCTCTTGCGACGCAGTTTGCCAAAAACGTTCAAGACGAAGCCGCATCACGTCGATTGCCCGTTTTAGATGCAACCTGCCCGCTTCTGGCCAAAGTGCAGATCACGGCAAGCGCTATACCTCAAAACGACGGTCGATTTACTCATCGGTCACGCCGGTCATCCGGAGGTGGGAGCAGCCTCGGCCAAATTACACCAAGGGCATCGTTTTCAGCCCTTCAAGCCCGCTTTACAGACATTCAAGGCCCCGATATCCGTGATATCTGCTATGCGACACAAAACCGCCAATCTGCGGTAAGAGACCTGAGTAAGCTTGTAGACATCACTATCGTGGTCAGGGCGACCAACAGTTCCAACGCCAGCCGATTGCGTGAAATCGGAACGGAAACGGGTGTTGCGAGCTACCTGATCGCGGATGACAGCGAGCTTAATTCAGACTGGCTAACAGGCGTAAGGACCGTGGGCATCACGGCCGGCGCGTCGGCGCCGGAAGTGCTTGTCGACGATGTGATCGAGCTCTCGAACGGATGGGCCTGCTCGCCATATTTGTTTTGCCGGAGCGAAAAGAAAACATTGAGTTTCGTCTGCCCGCCGAGTTGGCCTCGGCGAAATCGAGCCACTCGCATTTCGACCAAATATGATGCCGGAAAGAAAATTTGACCATGGCGATACCGTTTTTCAAAGAGATCAAAATCGGCAGCTATCTGATGAAGCAGAAGCTGACGGGCAACAAGCGCTACCCGCTGGTGCTGATGCTTGAACCGCTGTTCCGCTGCAATCTCGCGTGCGTCGGCTGCGGCAAGATCGATTACCCTGATGCGATCCTGAACCGCCGCATGTCGGCACAGGAATGTTGGGACGCGGCCGATGAGTGCGGCGCTCCGATGGTCGCGATCCCCGGCGGCGAACCGCTGATCCACA
>JANMAN010000104.1:0-6474 GCA_031359885.1 Tardiphaga sp.
CCGCAGCTCGCCAGCGCGATCGCCGAGCGCGAGGACATCGCACTGCTACAATTCCGCACCGCCTCCGGCGTGCTGGCGCATATCAACACCAACTGGCTGACCCCGTTCAAGGCGCGCAGCGTCACGGTGGCGACGCGCGACAAATACGTCACCGGCGATTTGCTGACCCGGCAGGTGACGGAATGCTTCGGCTTCAAGCCGGACGGCAGCTATTCGATGCGGCATCTGCCGGTCGGCCATGACGAGCCGCTTCGTGCTGAGTTGATCGCCTTCGTGACCGCGGTGCGGACGGGAAGCGTGCCGGCGGTGAGCGGCGAAGAAGGCGTCGCCAGCCTCGAAATCGCCATCCAGTGTCTCGAATCGCCGTCGAAGCCAGCAGCCTCCAAGACCGCGTCCAAAACCAAGCCGGCGATCGTCAGCGTTCCGCGCCGCGTGGCCGGCTGACGGATTATGTCATGAATCAGCATATGCGACCTGATCCCGCGAGCGCGCCCGTTCCTTTCATCGACATCGGCGCGCAACGCCGCCGGCGCGGCCAGCGGATCGACGATGCCGTCGGCCGCGTGCTGACGCATTGCCAATTCGTCAACGGCCCCGAAGTCACGCAGCTCGAAAAAGACCTCGCCGCCTACACCGGCGCGACGCACGTCGTGTCGTGCGCCAGCGGCACCGATGCGTTGCTGATGGTGTTGATGGCCAAGGGCGTCGGCCCGGGCGATGCGGTGCTGTGCCCGTCGTTCACGTTCTGCGCGACCGGCGAATCCGTTGCACTCACGGGCGCCGTTCCAGTGTTCGTCGATGTCGACGAGACGACGTTCAACATGAGCGCGGCCGCGCTGGCGCACGGCGTCGCGACCGCGAAAAAGCTGGGGTTAAAACTGAAAGCGGTGATGCCGGTCGATCTGTTCGGCCAGAGCGCCGACCACGACGCCATCGCCGAGGTCGCGGACGCCGAAGGGCTGTTCGTGCTCGACGACGCCGCGCAGGGGTTCGGCGCGACGTATAAAGGCAAGCGGCTCGGCACGTTCGGCCATGCGACGGCGACGAGCTTTTTTCCGGCCAAGCCGCTGGGCTGCTACGGCGACGGCGGCGCGATCTTTACCGACGACGCCGACTTGGCCGATACGCTGCGCAGCATCCGCGTTCACGGCCAGGGTACGGACAAATACGACAACATCCGTCTCGGTCTCACGGGGCGGCTGGATACGATCCAGGCTGCGATCCTGATCGAGAAGTTGAAGATTTTCGACGACGAGATCGCGTCGCGCAACAAGGTTGCGGAACGCTATGCGAGGGGCCTGGGCAATTTGGTCACCGTGCCAAGGCTGGCGGACGGCTGCTCGTCGGTGTGGGCGCAATATACGATCCGCTTGCCGGACGGCGTCGATCGCGACGGCTTCGCAGCGGCGTTGAAGGCGCAGGGCGTGCCGACTGCGATCTATTACCCGAAGTCGATCCATCAGCAGACCGCCTACAAGCATTATCCGGTCGCCGAGGGCGGATTGCCGGTGTCCGAGAAATTGTCCGCGAGCGTGATCGCGCTGCCGATGCATGCCTATCTCGAGGAAGACGCGCAGGACCGCGTGATCGAGGCGGTGCGTAGCGCGCTAGGGTAGGGCGCAACGCTTCTCCGCATTCTGCCGTCATACCCGCGAAGGCGGGTATCCCGTATTCTGCGACGCTAAAGATGAAACCGCGACGTTGCGGCATACTGGTTCACCCGGTCAAGCCGGGTGATGACGGCCCTGCGTGGATCGAGGTCGTGCCCAACGCCGACTGCAATCCCCACACCCCCATTTTGCGACTCCATCCAATCCTGTAGAACCCCTGCATGCTCCAGCGCATTTTCACGGTCGGCGGCTATACGCTCCTGTCGCGGCTGACGGGGTTCGCGCGCGATATCATGCTGGCCGCGATCCTCGGCGCGGGGCCGATCGCCGACGCCTTTTTTGTGGCGCTGCGTCTGCCGAATCATTTTCGCGCGATCTTCGCGGAGGGCGCGTTCAACGCCGCCTTCGTGCCGGCCTATGCGCATGTGACGTCGCAAGGCGGCGCGCCGTCGGCCAAATTGTTCGCGGACCGCATCTTCACGCTGTTGTGCGTGACGCAGATCGCGCTGCTGGCGCTGGCGTGGCTGTTCATGCCGCAGGTGATCGTGCTTTTAGCGCCAGGCTTCAAAGACGATCCGGTGCGCGGACCGCTGGCCGTCGAACTCACGCGCATCACCTTTCCCTATCTGCTGCTCATCACGCTGGTGACTCTGTATGGCGGCATGCTCAATGTGATGCAGCGTTTCGCCAGCGCTGCCGCAGCCCCGGTTTTTCTCAACATCGCGATGATGGCGACGCTGGCGCTGGCGGCGTGGTTTCCAAGCGCCGGCCATGCCGCCGCATGGGGCGTATTGGTTTCGGGCGTGCTGCAATATCTGCTGCTCGCCGGCGATCTCGCGCGGCGCAGCGGCCTTCCGCGATTCGCGCCGCTCAAGCTCGACGCGGACGTGCGCGCGTTCTTTCGCGCGCTCGGCCCGGCGACGTTGGGCTCGATGGGCACGCAGATCGCGATGTTCGCCGATACGATCATCGCGACGTTTCTCGCGGCCGGCGCAATCTCGGCGCTGTATTATGCCGACCGGCTTTATCAACTGCCGATCGGCGTGATCGGCATCGCCATCGGCACGGTGCTGTTGCCGGAGATGGCGCGGCGGATCAATTCGGGCGATCAGGCCGGCGCGATGGTATCGCAACGCCGCGCATTCGACTTCACGCTGCTGTTCACCGTGCCGTTCGTGGCGGCATTCATCGTCGTTCCCGATGTCATTATGCGCGCGATGTTCGCGCGCGGCGCGTTCTCGACCGCCGTTGCGGCTTCGGCTGCAGCGACGCTCGCGGCCTATTCGGTGGGACTCATTCCTGCCGTGCTAATCCGTTCGGCGGTCGCGCCGTTCTACGCGCGCCAGAACACCGCGACGCCGGTGAAGGCGTCGTTGACCGGCATCGCCGTCAACGTCGCGTTGAAGATCATGCTTGTCGGTACGATGGCGCAGGTCGGCCTCGCATTGGCCACGGCGATCGGCACGTGGGTCAATCTGCTGCTGGTGATGGGGTTCGCCGTGCGCGCGGGGTATCTCACGATCGACCGCGCGTGGATGGTGTCGCTCGCGAAGTTTGTCGCGATCGGAAGCGTGCTGGCGGCGGCGCTGTGGGGCACCGCGCGCCTCGCGACGATGCAATTCGCGGCGATGAATTCGTTGCGCGACGAAGCGACGCTCGGCGTGCTGATCGCGGTCGGCGCGGTGGTTTATGGCACGCTGGTGTTGCTGCTGTTCGGGCGGAGCTGGTTGCGAAAATTGGTGCGGGGGTGAGCGACACAAATCCAGCGTCATCCTGAGGTGCGCGCATCAAACGGCGCTCTTGCGCCGTTGCGCGCCTCGAAGGATGGCCGCACGTGTCGCCGTCGTCCTTCGAGGCTCGCCAAGATGACGGCGCAAGTGCGCCGTCGGCTCGCACCTCAGGATGACGGCTCGACGGCTCCAACCGCCATTTGCGCTTCTTTCCGTTCCGCTGCACAATCGAACACATCGAAAGCAGCGGAGACGGCCTCATGGCTCCCATAAATTCGGCTCCCATCAAATTCGGCGTCGGCCAAAGCGTGCAGCGCAAGGAAGACGATGCGCTGATCCGCGGGCGCGGGCGCTACACCGACGACCACGCACCGTCCGCCGCCTTGCATGCGCTGGTGCTGCGCTCGCCGCACGCGCATGCGAGCTTCACGATCGACGTCGCCGCCGCCAAGGCGCTGCCCGGCGTCGCCGCGATCCTGACCGCCGCCGACGTCAAAGACCTCGGCGGTCTGCCGTGTCTGTTCAACCTGCCGGACAATCCGTTCACCGCGCCGCCTTACGCGATCCTCGCGCATGAAACCGTGCGCCATGTCGGCGACGCCGTCGCCTTCGTCGTCGCCGACACCATCGATGCCGCGCGCAACGCGCTGGAAGCGATCGACGTGCAGTGGACGCCGAAGCCTGCCGTGATCGGCCTCGTCAACGCCGTGAAGCCCGGCGCGCCGCAGGTCTGGGACCAATTCGCGGGCAACGTGTTGTTCGACGTGCCGCTCGGCGACAAGGCTGCCGTCGATGCGGTATTCGCGACCGCGCATGCAGTGGCCGAGATCAAAATCGTCAATCCGCGCGTCATCACCAATTACATGGAGACGCGGTCGGCGGTCGCCGAATACGATGCCAAGCGCGATCATTTCACGCTGACGATCGGCAGCCAGGGCAGCCACCGGCTGCGCGACATTCTTTGCCAGAACGTCTTGAAAATTCCGGTCGAGAACATGCGCGTGATCTGTCCGGACGTCGGCGGCGGCTTCGGCACGCGGCTGTTTCCCTACCGCGAATACGCGCTGGTCGCGGTGGCTGCCAAACAATTGCGCCGAAGCGTGAAATGGGCGGCCGATCGCGGCGATCATTTCGTCGGCGACGCGCAGGGCCGCGACAACGTCACCACCGCGCGCATGGCGCTGGCCGAGGACGGCAAGTTTCTCGCGATGGATGTCGATCTGATGGGTGACATGGGCGCCTATCTCTCGACCTTCGGGCCGTACATTCCATTCGGCGGCGCCGGCATGCTGCCGGGCCTTTACGACATCACCAAATTCCATTGCCGGGTGCGGACCGTGTTCACCAACACCGTCCCGGTGGATGCCTATCGCGGCGCGGGGCGGCCGGAGGCGGCTTACGTGGTCGAGCGGCTCGTCGATGCGTGCGCGCGCAAGCTCGGCATGCAGCCGGATGCGATCCGGCGGAAGAACTTCATCAAGCCGCGCGCGATGCCCTACACGACCGCGACCGGCAAGGTTTATGACAGCGGCGACTTCACCGCGCACATGACGCGGGCGATGGAGATCGGCGCGTGGAAGGAGTTTCCCAAGCGCGCCAAGGCCGCGAAGAAGGACGGCAAAATTCGCGGCATCGGGCTTGCGACCTATGTCGAGGTCTGCGGCACGATGGGCGAGGAAACCGCCAATGTCGCTCTCGATCCCAACGGCGACGTCACCATCCTGATCGGCACGCAATCGAGCGGGCAGGGCCATCAGACGGCTTACGCCCAGTTGATCGCCGAGCAGTTCGGGCTGGAGCCCTCGCGCGTCCATGTCGTGCAAGGCGATACCGACAGGATCGCGACCGGGCTCGGCACCGGCGGCTCGGCGTCGATTCCCTCGGGCGGCGTCAGCGTTCAACGCGCCACCAAAAAGCTCGGCGAGAATTTGCGCGAGATTGCGGCCGACGCTTTGGAGACCGGCGCGGCCGATCTCGAAATTAGCGACGGCCGCGTCCGCGTCGCCGGCACCGACCGTGCGATTACCTTCGCGGACCTCGCCAAGCGGCCCGGAGTCGATCCGGCGAAGCTCAACGCCAGCGAGAAATTCTCCAGCGCGGACGGCACGTTTCCGAACGGCACGCATCTGGTCGAGGTCGAGATCGATCCTGCGGTCGGCAGCGTTAAGATCATCAATTACGTGATCGTCGACGATTTCGGCATGACGCTGAACCCATTGCTGCTCGCCGGGCAGGTGCACGGCGGCACCATGCAGGGCATCGGCCAGGCGCTGATGGAGCAGGCGGTGTTCGACGAGAAGGACGGCCAGCTCGTCACCGGCAGCATCATGGATAACGCAATGCCCCGCGCGGCGGATGGCGCAACGTTCACCTTCGAGACGGCGAACGTGCCGTGCGTCACCAATCCGCTCGGCGTAAAGGGCGCGGGCGAGGCCGGTGCAATCGGCTCGTGCCCGGCGATGGTCAACGCGATCATCGATGCGCTGTGGCGCGAATATCATATCGACCATATCGACATGCCGGCCACGACCGAGCGGGTGTGGATGGCGATCCGCGAAGCCGAAAAGAAACAGGTGGCGGCGGAATAAGAGTTGAGCACCGGTGTTTCGACGTTGAGGCACACTTCAAATGGGGGGACGGATATGAAACGCAGTCTGATAATCGCCGGCGCGCTGATGCTGCTCGGCAACGGCGTGGTGATCGCGCAGCAGGCGCTGGTCGATCAGGGCCAGATGCTGATGAAGGCCAACGGCCGCAACATGGGCGGTGTCCTCAGCGCGATGGCGAAGGGCGACAAGCCGTTCGACCAGAGCGCGGTCGATGCCGCATTGGCGCAGTTGTCGGAGACCGCTGCGAAGTTGCCGACGCTGTATCCCGAGGGCACCAAGGGCCTCAAGGCGTCAGGCGATTTCAGCCCGTCGCCGAAGATCCACGAGGACCGCACCGGCTTCGACGCCGCGATCGCGCGCTTCGCCAAGGCGGTCAATGACGCCAAGGCGAACATCAAGGACCTCGATACGCTGAAGGCGAGCGTGCCGGCCATCGGCAAGGAATGCTCGAGCTGCCACGAGGGTTTCCGAGTGAAGAATAGCTAATTGCGATTTCTAACCGGATTGGTGCGCTGATGCTCTGCA
>JANMAN010000118.1:0-5758 GCA_031359885.1 Tardiphaga sp.
CAGCCACAACGTCGCACAGGCGTTGGGGACATCGACAACACCGGAGATGTGTCCCTGAACCGGCGCGGTGCCGAGGATCGAATAGGCCTGCGCACCCGAATAGCCGAACTTCTTCAAATATTCGATCGCGTTCAGACACGCCTGACGATAGGCGATGTGGACGTCGAGGTAATGCTGCTTGCCTTGCTCGTCGACCGAGATGCCCTCGAAGATCAAAAAGTCTTTGTAGTTCGGCGTCATCGGCGACGGCTTGAAGATCGGATTCTTGATGCCGTATTTCGCCACGCCGTCCTTGATGACATCGACCTTGATGTGCAGCCAGCCGGCCATCTCGATCGCGCCGCAGAAGGTGATCTCGCCGTCGCCTTGGCTGAAATGCAGATCGCCCATCGAGAGACCGCCGCCCGGCACATAGACGGGGAAATAAACTTTAGATCCGCGCGACAGATCCTTGATGTCGCAATTGCCGCCATGCTCGCGCGGCGGCACGGTGCGCGCGCCCTCGGACGCGGCCTTGTCCTTCGCCTCGCCCTTGAGGCGGCCCATATGCGCGGTCGGGCCGAACGGCGGATTGGCGAGGCCCGGCACGCGCGTCGGATTGGTGTCGATCAACGCTTGCTCGCGCGTATTCCAGGTCGCGAGCAATTTCGGATCGGGCAGACAGCCGATCAGGCCGGGATGGATGAGGCCTGCGAAATTCACGCCCGGGATATGGCGCGATGACGTATACATGCCCTTGAAATCCCAGATCGACTTCTGCGCCAGCGGGAAATGGTCGGTCAGAAAGCCGCCGCCGTTTTGCTTGGAGAAGAAACCGTTGAAGCCCCACAGCGATTCTTTCATCGGCCCGACATCGAGCAGATCGACCACGAGCAGATCTCCCGGCTCCGCACCTTTGACGCCGATCGGACCCGAGAGGAAATGCACAATCGACAGATCGATGTCGCGCACGTCGTCGGCCGAGTCGTTGTTCTTGATGAAGCCGCCGGTCCAGTCGTAGGTCTCGACGATGAAGTCGTCGCCGGGATTGACCCAGGCCACCATCGGCACGTCCGGGTGCCAGCGGTTGTGGATCATGTCGTTGTCATAGGCCGACTGCGTCAGGTCAACCTTGATGATCGTCTCGGGCATTCGTTCGCTCCCCTGGTTTACAAACTGAATTTATATTCGTGACTTGCGGCCCATCCTTCGAGGCTCGGCGCGAAGAGCGCCTCACACCTCAGGATGACGCACTGCGCGTAGCCGTCACCCTGAGGTGGCCGCCACTCCGGCGACGCCTTCGTCGTCCGGAGCGGCCCTCGAAGGGCGACGGCATTAAGGGACGAGACCGGCATCATTACACCGACAGATATTTCGAGATTTGCGCGGCATCGATGCCTTCGCGGGCTTCGTCGCGCACGATCTCGCCGTTCTCGATGACGAGCACGCGGTCGGCGACGTCGAGCGCGAAACTCAACACTTGCTCGGACACGATGATCGACAGACCCTTGGTGTCGCGGATGTGCCGCAGCGTGCGCGCCATGTCCTTGATGATCGACGGCTGGATGCCTTCGGTCGGCTCGTCGAGCAGCAGCACCTTCGGCTTGGTGGCGAGCGCGCGCGCGATCGCCAATTGCTGTTGCTGCCCGCCGGACAGATTGCCGCCGCGGCGACCTTTCATCTCAAGCAGCACCGGAAACAATTCGTAGATATCTTCCGGCACGGTCTTTTCGCCGGAGACGACCAGACCCGTCTCGATGTTTTCCTTCACCGTCATGGTCGAGAAAATCATGCGGCCCTGCGGCACGTAGGCCAACCCCTTGGCGACGCGCTCGTAGCTTTTCAAAGCGGACAGCTCCGCGCCTTCCATCGTCACCGAACCGCTTTTCGTCGGCACGATGCCCATCAGCGATTTCATCAGCGTGGTCTTGCCCATGCCGTTGCGGCCCATGATCGCGACGATCTCGTTCGGCGCGACGGAGACGTTGAGGCCGTGCAGCACTTCGCTCTGGCCGTAAGCGACGTGGAGATCGTTGATCGCGAGCATGTGCGCTGTCCTATTGGTTCGTCATTGCGAGCTGGCGCAACGCCGGCCGCTTGCCGGCGTTGCGCCGAGCGAAGCAATCCAGAAAGCCACCGTCGAAGACTGGATTGCTTCGTCGCCATCGGTTCTCGAAGACGAGCACCGATGCTCCTCGCAATGACGGTATTTGGTGGTGGTGGTCCACCATCCTCAATGTCCCAGATACACTTCGATGACCTTCGGGTCGTTCTGCACCTTCTCCATCGATCCCTCGGAGAGAATTTGCCCCTGATGCAAAACCGTCACCTTGTGCGCGATGTCCTCGACGAATTTCATGTCGTGCTCGATGACGAGCACCGAACGGTCTTTAATGATCGTGTTGAGCAGCTCGGCGGTCTTGATGCGTTCGTTGACGCTCATGCCGGCGACGGGTTCGTCGAGCATCAGCAATTCCGGATCTTGAATCAGCAGCATGCCGATTTCGAGCCACTGCTTTTGGCCATGACTGAGAAAGCTCGCATACATGTCGAGACGATCTTTCAGGAAGATCATCTCGGCGACCTCCTGCACGCGCTCCTTCACGGCGGCATCGCGTTTGAACATCAGCGAGCCGAACACGGTGCGCCCGCGCGGATAGGAGATTTCGAGATTCTCGAACACGGTGAGGTCGTCGAAGATCGACGGCGTCTGGAATTTTCGGCCGACGCCAGCGTGCACGATCTGGTTCTCCTTCAGCTTCGTGAGCTCGGTGCCGCGAAACTGGATCGATCCGGACGTCGCTTTGGTTTTGCCGCAGATCAGGTCGAGCACCGTCGTCTTGCCCGCTCCGTTGGGGCCGATAATGACGCGGATTTCGTTTTCCTCGACGTAGAACGACAGATCGTTCACCGCCTTGAAGCCATCGAAGGAGACCGTGAGGCCTTCGACCGCGAGCAGAAATTCCGGAGGTTGTTGTCCGACGAGCATGATGATCCCCTTACTCTGCCGGTGCGCCGTCGGCGACGGAGCCTGCGGACCAATTCTTTTTCGATTTGCGCGACGCGATCAGTCGGTCGATGTGACTCTGGACATGATCGCGCCAGATACCGGCCAGCCCGTTCGGGAAGAACAGGACCACTGCGATGAACAGGCCGCCGAGACCGAACAGCCACAATTCCGGAAACGATTCCGACAGGCTGGTTTTCGCGTAGTTCACCAAGAGCGTGCCGTAGATCGCGCCGAAGATCGACATGCGGCCGCCGACCGCCGTGTAGATCACCATCTCGATCGACGGCACGATGCCGACGAAGGACGGCGACATGAACCCGACCTGCAGCGTGAACATCGCGCCGCCGATCGCGGCGAAGACGGCTGCGCCGCAATAGGCGAAGATCTTGAAGTTGGCGACGCTGTAGCCCGAGAACCGCACGCGGTCCTCCTGCTCGCGCATCGCCACCAGGATGCGCCCGAGCTTGGTCAGGCGGATGAACTGCGCGCAGAGAATGCAACCGAACAGGCAGACGACTTCGACGAAGTAGAGGACGACCTTGGCGTGATCGGTGCGGATGTCCCAGCCGTTAAGCGTGCGCAGATCGGTGATGCCGTTGATGCCGCCGGTGTAGCCCTGCTGCCCGACGATGAGGATCGTGAGAATGGCCGCGATCGCCTGCGTGATGATCGCGAAATAGACGCCGCCGACGCGGCGCTTGAACATCGCGGCACCGATGATGAAGGCAAGGATAGACGGCACGACGAAGATCGCGACGATCGTGAAGGTGAGGCTCTGGAACGGCTGCCAGAACAGCGGCAACGACGTGATCTGATTCCAGTCCATGAAATCGGGAATGCCCGGCGTGGACTGAATCTTCGTGTTGGCGACGCTGGACGCTTCCAGCTTCAGATACATCGCCATGCAGTAGCCGCCGAGGCCGAAGAACACGCCCTGCCCGAGGCTCAGAATGCCGCCATAGCCCCAGCACAGCACAAGGCCGAGCGCGACGAAGCCGTAAGTGAGATATTTCGCGACCAAATTCAGACGAAAGACATCGAGACACAGCGGCAGGATGAGGAACAGCAGCAAAGCCAGCGAGAGAAATCCCAGAAGCTCCGATCGATTGAAGAACCGCGAATTGATCATGATCGTTCCTGTTCTGCTCTGGAGACTGGCTTACTTGCGGACCTTGAGGGCGAACAAACCCTGCGGTCGCATCATCAGGATCGCGACGATCGCGAGCAGCGTCAGCACCTTCGCCATCGAACCCGACATGAAGAACTCCATGGTCGATTGCGCCTGCGAGATCGTGAACGCGGATGCGATGGTGCCGAACAGGCTCGCCGCGCCGCCGAACACGACGACGAGGAACGTGTCCACGATGTAGAGCTGGCCCGACGTCGGTCCGGTCGAACCGATCATGGTGAAGGCGGAGCCCGCGATGCCGGCGATGCCGCAGCCGAGGCCGAAGGTGTAGCGATCGACGCGCTCGGTGTTGATGCCGACGGCGCCCGCCATGATCCGGTTCTGCATCACGGCGCGGACCTGACGGCCCCAGCGCGATTTGTACATGATGTAGGCGACGGCGATGGTGATCAGCAGCGTCAGGCACATCACGAAGATGCCGTTGATGGGCACTTCGATGGTCGAGGTGATCTGCTTGGAGCCGAGCATCCACTGCGGCAGGTCGACGCCGACTTCGCGCGCGCCGAATACCGACCGATAGGTCTGTTGCAGGATGAGGCTGAGGCCCCAGGTCGCCAATAATGTATCGAGCGGACGTTTGTAGAGGTGGCGGATCAGCGCCCACTCGACGAGCATGCCGAGCGCGCCGGAGGCAATAAACGCCAGGATCATCGCGACGAAGAAATAGCCGCCGAACAATGACGGCAAATAAGATTGGAAGGTGCTCGACGTGAGCCACGTCACATACGCTCCGAGGATCATGAACTCGCCATGCGCCATGTTGATGACGCCCATCTGGCCGAAGATGATCGCCAATCCGAGCGCCATCAGCACGTAGACGGAAAACAGAATGAGGCCCGCGAAGCCCTGCATCGCGAATATCGCACCGAGATCGCCAATGGAGTAGTCGCCGAACATCGCGCCGTCCTCGTTTCGAAGAAGTCCCGCTCGCTTTGGAGAAGTCCCGCGTCGCGGTGTGGCCGCGACGCGGGGTCGTATGCGCGGATGGGTGGTCCGCGCCAGGGAGACTTACTGGTAGCCCTTCGGGAACGGATCGGGCTGGATCAGCTCGGCGGTTTCGAACACCGTGTCGAACTGGCCGTCGAGACGGGCCTTGCCGACGCGGGTCTTCGACCAGAGATGATGGTTCTCGTGGATCCGGACGTAGCCTTCCGGCGCGCCCTTGAACTCGATTCCCGGAGATGCCGCCGCGACCTTATCGACGTCGAAGGAGCCGGCCTTCTCCACGGTCGCCTTCCACAGCCACGGGCCGAGATAGGCCGCCTGCGTCACGTCGCCGATCACGGTCTTTTCGCCCCACATCTTCTTGAATGCGGCGACGAACTTCTCGTTGTTCGGATTCTTGAGCGACTGGAAGTATTTCATGCAGGCATAGGCACCTGCGATGTTCTCGCCGCCGATGCCGTCGATCTCGTCCTCGGTGACGGAGATCGTCAGCAGCGTCTGCTTCGACAGGTCGATGCGGGCCGCCTTCAACTGCTTGTAGAACGCGACGTTGGAGCCGCCGACGACGTCGGTGAAGATCACGTCCGGCTTGGTCAGCTTCAGCTTGTTGATGACCGAGTTGAACTGGGTGTGGC
>JANMAN010000170.1:0-1643 GCA_031359885.1 Tardiphaga sp.
CCACGCTCGTCAATTCCGTCGTCGGCGTCACCACGCGTTTATCCGGCACGGTCACGCTCGAAGGCGACGACATCACGACCATGCGCCCGGACCAGCGTGCCCGCGCCGGCATCGGCTGGGTGCCGCAGGAGCGCAACATCTTCAAGTCTCTGACGGTCGAGGAAAACATGACGGCGGTGGCGCAGCCGGGGCCGTGGACGATCGCGACCATCTACGAGATGTTTCCGCGGCTCGCCGAGCGCAAACGCAATTTCGGCAATCAGCTCTCCGGCGGCGAGCAGCAGATGCTGGCGATCGGCCGCGCGCTGACGCTCAATCCGAAAGTTCTTCTGCTCGACGAGCCCACGGAAGGTCTGGCCCCGATCATCGTGGACGAATTGCTGACGGCACTCGGGCGCATCACGCGCGCCGGTGGCATCTGCGCGATCATCGTCGAACAGAACGCGCGAAAAATTCTGAAACTCGCCGACCGCGCCGTGATAATGGAACGCGGGTCGATCGTGCATGAGGCATCGAGTGCCGATTTGCGCGACGATCCCGCGACGCTGGAGCGGCTGTTAGGAGTGTCGGGTAGTCCGTCATTCCGGTCCAAAAATACACATCGGCTTGGCCGCCGCGTGTTTCATCGCGGAATGACGATGAACTTTAAGAAAGCGAAAAGGGAACGACCATGACTCAACGCACCAAAGCCCCGTTCCGCGCCGACGAAGTCGGCAGCCTTTTGCGTCCGCTGTCGATCAAGACCGCCCGCGCGCAACTCGAAAAAGGCGAGATCACCGCCGACGATCTGCGCAAGGTCGAGGACGACGAAATCGCCAAGGTGGTGCGTAAGCAGGCCGCCATCGGCCTCAAGCTCGCGACCGACGGCGAGTTTCGCCGCATCTGGTGGCACTTCGATTTCCTTAGCCATCTCACCGGCTGTGAATTGTATCACCCCGATCACGGCATTCAGTTCGCCGGCGTGCAGACGCGCAACGATTCGATCCGCGTCGTCGGCAAACTCGATTTCCCCGACGATCATCCGATGCTCGCGCATTTCAAATATCTGAAGGCGCAATGCGATGCCGTCGGCGTGACGCCGAAGATGACGATCCCGTCGCCCGCCGTTTTGCATTTTCGCGGCGGCCGCAAGGCGATCTCGAAGGAGGTCTATCCCGAGTTGGACGCGTTCTTCGACGACCTCGGCAAGACCTACAAGAAAGCCGTGAAAGCGTTCTACGACGCCGGCTGTCGCTATCTTCAACTCGACGATACCGTCTGGGCTTATCTGTGCTCGCAGGACGAATTGCAGAAGGCGCGCGCGCGCGGCGACGACCCGGACGACCTTCAGCGCATCTACGCTAATGTCATCAATGCCGCGATCGCCGATCGCCCGAGCGACATGATCATCACGACGCATGTCTGTCGCGGTAATTTCCGTTCGTCGTGGATTTCGTCCGGCGGTTACGAGCCGGTCGCCGAGACCTTGCTCGCCGGCACCAATTACGACGGCTACTTCCTCGAATATGATTCCGATCGCGCCGGCGGTTTCGAGCCGCTGCGCTTTTTGCCGAAGGGCAACAAAATTGTCGTCGTCGGCGTCATTACGTCGAAGGTCGGTGAGTTGGAAAAGAAGGAAGATATCAAGGCCCGCCTTGCCGAAG
>JANMAN010000191.1:0-8863 GCA_031359885.1 Tardiphaga sp.
CGCGGCGCGGCGCGGCGGCTCCGGCGATGCCATCGCCACTGCCCGACCCGACATCGTCGATCGCAACGGAGCGGTGCTTGCGACCGATGTCAAATCGCCGTCGCTGTTCGCGGAGCCGCGCCGCATCATCGACAAGGACGAAGCGATCGAACTTCTGACCGCAACGCTGCCGGACCTCGATACGTCGGAGGCGCGCAGCCGCATCAACACCAAAAAAGGGTTCGTCTGGCTGAAGCGTGAGATCACGCCGCGGCAGCAGCAAGACATTCATCGTCTCGGCATTCCCGGCATCGGCTTTCTGCGCGAAAACAAACGCGTCTATCCCAGCGGCCCGGCCGTGTCGCATCTGATCGGCCTGGTCAACATCGACAACCAGGGCATCGCGGGCATCGAGAAGTGGCTCGACACCAACGGTCTTGCCGATCTGCATCGCGCCGGCTTTGCGTCCGATCGTTTGCAGAAGCCGGTCGAACTCGCGGTCGATTTGCGGGTCGAACATGCGCTGCGCGACGAATTGTTGAAGGCGAAAGAGAAATACAAAGCCAAGGCCGCGTCGGGGCTGATCTCGAACGTGAAGACCGGTGAAATCGTCGCGATGGTGTCGCTGCCGGACTTCGATCCAAACAATCCGCGTGAGGTTCACGACCCGGACCGCATCAACCGGTTGACCACCGGCGTCTATGAAATGGGCTCAACCTTCAAGACTCTGACGCTCGCCATGGCGCTGGATTCCGGCAAAGTCGGCCTCAACACGATGTTCGATGCGCGTTATCCGCTGAGCTACGGCAAATTCAAAATTCACGACACCCATCCGGTGCCGCGGCCGATCTCGCTCTCGGAAGTGTTCACGTTCTCGTCGAACGTCGGCTCGGCAAAGATCGCACTCGGGCAGGGCGTCGAGGCGCATAAGGCCTTCCTGAAGAAGGTCGGCCAGCTCGATCGCCTGCGCACCGAATTGCCCGAGAGCGCTTCGCCGATCGTGCCGAAACGCTGGGGCGAACTCAACACCATCACCATCGCCTTCGGGCACGGCATGGCCGTCGCACCCTTGCAGGCGGTGATGGGCATCAATGCAATGATCAACGGCGGCATGCTGATTCCACCGACCTTCCTCAAACGCACCGAGGAAGAAGCGCTGGCGATCGGGAAGCGCGTCGTCCGCAAAGAGACCAGCGACAAGGTGCGCTACATGATGCGCCTTAATGCGGAGATCGGGACCGCCAGGAAGGCGGAGGAAATCGCCAAAGGTTTTTACATCGGCGGCAAAACCGGCACGGCCGAAAAGGTCGTCAATGGCCGTTACTCCAAGAAGCAAGTGTTGAACTCGTTCACGGCCGTTCTGCCGATGGACAACCCGCAGTTCCAGGTGCTCGTGATGCTGGATGAACCGAAGGCGCTCCCGGAGACTCACGGATTCATCACCTCCGGCTGGAACGCGGTTCCGGTCGGCGGCAAGGTGATCGCCCGCGTGGCACCTTTGCTCGGCCTCGAGCCCCGGTTCGACTTACTGCCTGCGGATGGCCTTATTCTTGCGACATCGAAATCGGCGCAGTCCGCGCGCTGATGAGTCCGTCGCTCCGTTGTTGCGTTGCGTAACTGTCGCGGTTCGGTTAGCAGCAACTTCGGTCGCCGGGAGGTGCCGGCAAGCAATGGGCGGGTATGAAACTTCGCGATCTTTTAAACGATGATGCCGTGATCTCGGCGGACGCCGGCGATCTCGCGATCGACGGTCTCGCGATGGACAGCCGCGCGGTGAAGACCGGCGATTTGTTTTTTGCGCTCGCCGGGACCAAGACCGACGGTGCGCGATTTGTCGAGCAGGCCATAGCGAACGGCGCAGTCGCCATCGCAGGCGATTTGGCACCTGCTTTTTTGAACGTTCCGTTCGTGACCGTCGCGAACCCGCGCTACGCGCTGGCGCTGGCCGCAGCGCGATTTTATCCGCGCCAGCCCGCGACGATCGCAGCCGTCACCGGAACATCGGGCAAGACATCCGTCGCCGCCTTCACCCGGCAAATCTGGTTGGCGCTGGGGCATCAGGCGGCGAGCATCGGCACCATCGGCTTGGTGACGCCGAGCCGCAGTGTCTATGGTTCATTGACGACGCCCGATCCGATCGCGATGCATCGCCAGCTCGACGAGATCGCCGGCGAAGGCGTCACGCATCTCGCGCTTGAAGCCTCGTCGCACGGGCTCGACCAATATCGCCTCGACGGCATTCGCATCACTGCGGCGGGCTTCACCAATCTGTCGCGCGACCACATGGATTACCATCCCGACGTCGCGCATTATCTTGGCGCGAAGCTGCGGCTGTTTTCGACGCTCGTCGCGTCGGATGGTGTCGCGGTCATCTCCGCCGATCACGAGCATTCCAAGGCCGCGATCGACGCGGCGCGCTTGCGCAAACTGCGACTCATGACAATCGGTCGTAATGGCGACGGCATTCGCCTGCTCGACGCGCAGATCGAGAATTTTGCGCAACGTCTGACGCTCGAACATGACGCGCGGACACGTAGTCTGCTACTGCCATTGGTCGGTGAATTTCAGATCGAGAATGCTTTGATCTCGGCAGGCCTCGTCATCGGCGGCGGTGGCGCTTCCGACAGCGTGTTTGCAGCACTGGAAACCCTCGAAGGGGCACCGGGCCGCCTGGAGCGCGTCGGCGCGCGCAACGGCGCGCCGGTGTTCGTCGACTACGCGCACAAGCCGGATGCGCTGGCCAAAGCGCTGCAAGCGCTGCGGCCCTATGCGAAGCGCAAGCTCGTCGTGGTGTTCGGCGCGGGAGGCGACCGCGATGCCGGCAAGCGCCCGCTGATGGGGGCGATCGCGCGCGACAATGCCGACCGCGTCATCGTCACCGACGACAATCCACGCAGCGAAGACCCGGCAATGATCCGCGCCGCAATTTTGGCGGAAGCGCGCAATGCCGAAGACATCGGCGACCGCGCGCAGGCGATTCAAACGGCTATTGCTTCGCTTGAGGATGGCGACGCGTTGCTGATCGCCGGCAAGGGCCACGAGACCGGACAGATCGTCGGCGATCGGGTCCTGCCATTCAGCGATCACGACGCAGCGCTCGCTGCCCTGAGGGCGATATGACGAGAGTCTCACGTCATCGCGAGGAACGACATGTCTCGTCGTCGAGACATGCTTGCGACGAAGCAATCCAGTCTTCTCTCAAAGATATGGATTGCTGCGCGTCTGTTGACGCTGGCTGTCGCCATCGTCGACAGATGCTCGCAATGACGGATGCGAGGCTTATTTCGAATTTGAGGCTCTGATGACGGAACCCCTTTGGACTCTCGATGCCATGGTCGCGGCAATGCAGGCCGAAATATCCGGCGCGCCGCATGCCGCGGTCACCGGCATCTCGATCGACAGCCGCAGCCTCATGCCTGGCGACGCTTATTTTGCCATCAAGGGCGATGTGCATGATGGCCACGCCTTCGTTGCCGCTGCGTTGGAAAAAGGCGCGGCGCTCGCAGTCGTCGCGAAGGACAAACGCGCGGATTTCAAGCCCGACGCACGCTTGCTCGTCGTGGATGATGTCCTAAAGGCGCTCGAAAACCTTGGCCGCGCATCGCGCGCCCGTCTCACAGGCCAGGTGATCGCCGTCACCGGATCGGTCGGCAAGACCTCGACTAAGGAAATGCTGCGCTGGGTACTCGCGGCGCAAGGCGAAACGCATGCGTCGATCGCATCGTTCAACAATCATTGGGGTGTGCCGCTGACGTTGGCGCGCTGTCCGGCATCCGTTAAATATGCCGTGTTCGAGATCGGCATGAGCGCGGCCGGCGAGATCGCCACGCTGGTGAAAATGGTGCGGCCGCATCTGGCCGTCATCACTACGGTCGAACCGGTGCACTTGGAATTCTTTTCAGGCGTCGAGGCGATCGCGGATGCGAAAGCAGAGATCGTTCTCGGCATCGAGCCCGGCGGGGCCATCGTGCTGAACCGTGACAACCCGCATTTTGCTCGCTTGCAGAAGGCGGCGAAGGCCGCCGGCGTCAAGCGCATCGTGTCGTTCGGCGCGGACCCAAAAGCCGACGCGCGGCTGCTTGATGTGGCGTTGCACGCGACGTGCTCCGCCGTCCATGCCACCATTTTGAAGCATGACGTGACCTACAAACTTGCGGTGCCCGGCCGTCACATGGCGATGAACTCGCTCGCGGTGCTTGCGCTGGCTTCGCTCGCTGGCTGCGACCTGGCGGTGGCTGCGTTGACGCTATCGCGCATCGCACCGGCGACAGGTCGAGGCGATCGTCGTGAGCTTGTCGTATCGGGAGGTAAAGCCGCGCTGATCGACGAGACGTTCAATGCCAATCCGGCGTCGATGGCGGCCGCGCTCAGCGTGCTCGGGACGTCGCCCGTCGATGGCAAGGGCCGCCGCATCGCGGTGCTCGGCGACATGCTCGAACTGGGCCACGACGCTGGAGAATTGCATCGCGGACTCATCCGCGCGATCGACGCCAACGGGGTCGATCTTGTGTTCTGTTGCGGGCCGCTCATGCGGCATCTATGGGATGCCCTTTCCACCGGCAAGCGGGGCGGCTATGCCGATGATGCGGCCGGGCTCGAATCGCAGGTGGTCGCGGCGATCCGCGCCGGCGACGTCATCATGGTCAAGGGCTCGAAAGGCTCGCGCATGAAACCGATCGTCACGACGCTTGAAAAGCGCTTCCCCGGCGATGCCGCGTTCGACGACGCGACGGTGTAAGGTGGTATATTAATGTTTTATTGGCTGATCGATTTTTCAGGAACGGTTCCGGTTTTCAACGTCTTTCGCTACATCACCTTTCGCACCGGCGGCGCGATGGTCACGGCGGCGCTGTTCGTGTTTTTGTTTGGGCCTTGGATCATCGACAATCTGCGGCTGCGGCAGGGCAAGGGTCAGCCGATCCGCACCGACGGCCCGCAATCGCATCTGAATAAAAAAGGCACGCCGACGATGGGCGGGCTGATGATCCTGTCGGGCCTCGTGGTCTCGACTGTGCTCTGGGCGAACCCGCTGAACCCGTATGTGTGGATCGTGCTCGCGGTCACGCTCGGATTCGGCTTCATCGGTTTCTACGACGATTATCTTAAAGTCACGAAACAGACCCACGGCGGCTTTGCCGGGCGCACGCGGTTGATTTTGGAAATCGGCATCGCCGTGGCCGCATGCTTCGCGCTGGTTCGGCTTGGACGCGATCCGCTGTCGAGTTCGCTGGTGATTCCTTTCTTCAAGGATGTCGTTCTCAACCTCGGCTGGTTTTTCATCGCCTTCGGTGCGCTCGTCATCGTCGGAGCGGGCAATGCCGTGAATCTTACCGATGGCCTCGACGGCCTCGCGATCGTGCCGGTCATGATCGCGTCGGCAAGCTTCGGCATGATCGCCTATCTCGTCGGCAATGCTGTTTTTTCGGATTATCTGCAGATCAATTATGTCGCCGGCACCGGCGAGTTGGCGGTGCTCTGCGGCGCTTTGCTCGGCGCTGGTCTCGGCTTTCTTTGGTTCAACGCGCCGCCAGCGTCGATCTTCATGGGCGACACGGGATCGCTTGCGCTCGGCGGTATGCTGGGTTCGATCGCAGTGGCCGTGAAGCATGAGGTCGTGCTCGCGGTCATCGGCGGGTTGTTCGTGCTGGAGGCGGTATCCGTGATCGTGCAGGTCGCGTCGTTCAAGCTCACCGGCAAGCGCGTGTTTCGCATGGCACCGATCCATCATCATTTCGAGCAGAAGGGCTGGACCGAACCGCAGATCGTGATCCGCTTCTGGATCATCTCGGTAATGCTGGCGCTGGTCGGACTGTCGACGTTGAAGTTGCGGTGATGGTGATTGTTGACCACGTCGTAGCCGCGCGGTTGGCCGGCTCTCTCCCCCCTTGTGGGGGAGAGGTAGAGAGGGGGGTATCGCGCATGTCGGCGTTTGTTTTTACCTCCCTCCCTAGCCCTCCCCCACAAGGGGTGAGGGAACCGCGCGTTGCTCGTCGCGTGCGAAACACTCCATCATGATCCCCGTCACCTCTCTCGCCGGCAAGACCGTCGCAGTGTTCGGCCTCGGCGGCTCTGGCCTCGCGGTCTGCAAGGCATTGCAGGCCGGTGGTGCCACGGTGATCGCCTGCGACGACAGCATCGACAAGATGGTCGAGGCGGCGCGAGCCACGATCATCACGGCCGATCTGCGAAAAGTCTCGTGGGAGAATTTCGCGGCCCTCATCCTCACGCCGGGCGTGCCGTTGACGCATCCGGAACCGCATTGGACCGTGATCGCCGCGCGCGCCGCCGGCGTCGAGGTGATCGGCGACATCGAATTGTTTTGTCGCGAGCGTCGACTGCACGCGCCCGATGCGCCGTTCGTCGCCATTACCGGCACAAACGGCAAATCGACGACGACGGCTCTCATTGCGCATCTGATGGGCGAGGCGGGATTCGACACTCAGATGGGCGGCAATATCGGCACCGCGATCCTGTCGCTCGCACCGCCGCATGCCGGTCGGGTGCATGTCGTCGAGTTGTCATCGTACGAGATCGATCTGTCGCCATCGCTCGATCCGAGCGTCGGCATTCTCCTGAACATCAGCGAAGACCACATCGATCGTCACGGCACGCTGGAGAATTATGCAGCCGTGAAGGAACGCCTCGTCGCCGGCGTGCAGCCCGATGGTGTGGCCATCGTCGGGGTCGATGACGATCTATCGAGTGCGATTGCCGACCACCTTGCGCAATCTGGCAAGAGAGTCGTGCGCGTGTCGGTGACGCGTCCGCTCGCGGACGGCATCGGCGTGTCCCGCACGAAGCTTGTCCGCTGTTCGGGTGGTGCTGCGACGGCGGTTGCCGACATCGGCAATATCGGTTCGCTGCGCGGCGCGCACAACGCGCAAAACGCGGCTTGTGCCTCGGCGGCAGCGCTGGCCCTCGGCGTCGCGCCCGACGTTTTGCAGAAAGGCTTGCGCAGTTTTCCGGGCCTCGCGCATCGCATGGAGCAGATCGGCCGTCGCGGCGGAGTGCTCTACGTCAACGATTCCAAGGGCACCAATGCCGATGCCACTGCGCGCGCGTTGTCGTCATTCGCCGACATCTACTGGATCGCTGGCGGCAAGCCGAAGTCGGGCGGCATCACGTCGCTCGAAGAATTCTTCCCGCGCGTGCGGAAGGCTTATCTAATCGGCGAAGCGGCGCAGGAGTTTGCCGCGACGCTTGAAGGCAAGGTGCCTTACGAGATCAGCGGCACGCTTGATGCCGCGATCCCCGCCGCCGCGCGTGATGCGGAGCGCGAGGCCATCGCCGATGCCGTGGTGCTGCTATCGCCGGCCTGCGCGTCGTTCGATCAGTACCGAAATTTTGAAATCCGCGGCAATGCGTTTCGGGACTTGGTGCTGAGGCTGGACGGAATCGAGAAGGTGTGAGTCTTCATAGTCAGCACGCACCGCCGTCATCACCCGGCAAGGGTGCTACCGGCAGCGCACTTGCGCTGCCCGGCTCGCACCCGCCGACCGGGTGATCCAGTATTGCGATACGGCTCGTTCAAATGAGGACGTCACAGCGTACTGGTTCCCCGCCTTCGCGGGGATAGCGCCACGTAATGGAGCGAAAAGAGCCTGCCATTAACGCCTTGGCAACCATGATGGCGCACCAATGGGACGACCTTCGCGCCGAAGAACCGCCCAAGGACTATCGATGATCTCCCGTGAAAAACGCACGCCGCTGTCGGACTGGTGGTGGACCATCGACAAGCCGCTGCTCGGCGCGATCGTGGCGCTGGTGCTCGGCGGTGTGATCCTCTCGCTGGCGGCCTCGCCGCCGGTCGCGACGCGCATCGGCCTCGACCCGTTTCACTTCTTCAACCGCCATGTTCTGTTTTTGATGCCGTCGCTCGTCGTAATGTTGGGCGTCTCCTTCATGTCGCCGCGCCATATCAGGCGGCTCGCATTGATCGTTTTCGCGGTCAGCGTCGTCCTGATCGTGGCGACGCTTGTTTTCGGCGCCGAAGTCAAAGGCGCACGGCGCTGGATCACCATCCTCGGTTTGAACATCCAGGCATCTGAATCCGCCAAGCCGGCCTTCGTCGTCGTTGCAGCATGGCTATTCGCCGAGTCGGCCAAACGTCCGGAGATGCCGGCCACCTCGATGGCGGTCGCTATTCTTTTGATGCTGGTCTCGCTGCTGGTGCTCGAACCGGATTTCGGCCAGACGATGCTGATCCTGTCGGCATGGGGCGCGCTGTTCTTCATCGCAGGCATGCGGATGATCTGGGTGTTCGGTCTCGCCGCCACGGCAGCTGGCGGATTGTTCGCCGCTTATTTGCTAGTGCCGCACGTCGCCGGCCGCATCAAGCGCTTCATGGACCCGGCCTCGGGCGATACGTTTCAGGTCGACACCGCGATGGAAGCTTTCGGCAATGGCGGCTGGTTCGGCCTCGGGCCGGGCGAGGGCATCGCCAAGCGCAGCCTGCCGGACAGCCATACGGATTTCGTTTTCGCCGTCGCCGCCGAAGAATTCGGCATCATCATTTGTCTTGTGCTGCTGACGCTGTTTGCCTTCGTGGTGATCCGCGCGCTGGCGCGGGCCTATGCTACCGAAGATCTGTTTGCGCGCTTCGCCGCGTCCGGCCTCGCCATCCTGTTCGGCGTGCAGGCCGCGATCAACATGGCAGTGAACATGCATTTGATCCCCGCCAAGGGCATGACGCTGCCGTTCATTTCCTACGGCGGCTCGTCGATGATTTCGCTGGCTTACGGCACCGGCATGTTGCTGGCGCTGACGCGGCAACGTCCGCGCGTCGAGATGGAATCGATCGGCGCCGCCAACGCGGCGCACGGTTTCGCTTAGGGTTATGGGCGTGTATTCCGCAAAAGTGGAGACCGGTTTTGCGAAAAGAATA
>JANMAN010000206.1:0-4311 GCA_031359885.1 Tardiphaga sp.
GGCGGCGTCGGATTGAGCTTCATCTGGAACCACATCGTGATGCCCATGATGATCGGCCAGATGCCGAGATGCAGATAGTGACCGAGCACCGGAATCTGGGTCGGATCCATCGGGATCAGACCGAACAAATTGAACAGATTGGTCGGATCTGGCGCGGACAGATCCTTGATCCAGCCGAAGAACGGCGCGTGGCGCATTTCGATGGTGACGAACAGCACCTTATAGAGCGAGAAGAAGACCGGGATCTGCAACATGACGGGAAGACAGCCGGCGACCGGGTTGATCTTCTCCTTCTTGTAGATCTCCATCATCTCCTGTTGCTGCTTCATCCGGTCGTCCGGATATTTCTCCTTGAGCGACGCGAGCTGCGGCTGCACGGCCTTCATCTTGGCCATCGACGCGTAGGATTTGTTGGCGAGCGGGAAGAAGATGATCTTCACCAGCACCGTGACCAATAGGATCGCGACGCCGAAATTGTTGAACAGCAGGAAGAAGAAATCGAGCGCCAGGAACATCGGCTTGGTGATGAAGTGGAACCAGCCCCAGTCGATCAGCAGGTCGAAATGGTTGAGGCCGAGCTGGGTGTTGTAGCCGCCGAGGCCGGACGCGAAGGGGAAGTTGATGCCGACGACGCGTGCTTCCTTGGCGCCCGCGAACAGCCGTGCATTCGCGGTGCCCGTGCCGCCGATGGCGATCGTCTGCGCGTCTTGCAAATAGTCGGTCTGATAGGTGCGGACGTTGCCGACGAGATTCGACGAGAAGCGCGCCTGCAATTGCGCGCCGGTGTCAGGCAACAGCGCCGAAGCCCAATACTTGTCGGTGATGCCGAGCCAGCCATTGGTGACCTTGAAATTCACCGCCTTGGCGTCGTCGATTTTCTTGTAGCCGTACTCCTGCAGACCCTGGTCGCCGAGATAGCCGACGAGGCCTTCATGCAGGATGTAATAACCCTCGACCTTCGGCGTGCCGTGGCGCGAGATCAGCGCGAACGGATATAGCGTGACCGGCGCACTTCCGACATTGGTGACGTCGTCTTTCAGCGTGAAAAGAAACTTGTCGTCGATCGCGATGGTACGGCGGAAGGTCAGGCCTTCGCCGTTGTCGTATTTGAGCGTCACGGGGTTGCCGGGCGTCAGGTTGCCTGACCCCTCCTGCTGCCATTGCGTGGTCTGGTCCGGCATCTTCACGGTCGTGCCCGCGGCGGCGACCCATCCGAACTCGGCGTAATAAGGCTGTGCGGTGCCGGACGGCGAAAACAGCACGACGGGCTCGGACTTCGGATCGACGGTGACTCGGAATTTCTGCAATTCGAGGTCGTCGATGCGCGCGCCTTTCAACGAAATGCTGCCGTTGAGTTGCGACGTCTCGATCTTGATGCGCGACGACGCGGCGATCGCGGTCTCGCGGCTGACCGCCGGCGCGGCCGTGGCGTTCGCGATTGCCGGGGTCGCAGCACCCGGTTGCGGCGTCACGCTGCCGGGCGTCGCACCCGGAGCGGCCGGCGCCGCGGTCGGGCTCTGCAACTGCTTCTGCGTCTGTTCAATGGCGCGCTGCTTCTCCATCTGCGGGATGTTGAAGAAATACTGCCAGCCGATCAGCACGAGGCCGGACAGAATGACGGCAAGGATGGTGTTGCGGTTGTCGCTCATCAGGTCAGGTCTCGGTTCTCGTCATTTAATTCGGGTCGCACGCGTGGCGTCGCCTGCCGCGCGAGGCGATGCAGCGCCGTTTTAAGATCGTTGAGCATCACGTCGAAGCCGCGGTCGAGCGCGGCTCTGCGGCCGACTAGCACATAATCGCAGTGCGGTCGCATGGATTGCGGTTCGACGCGCTTCACCACTTCGCGAAGCCGGCGGCGGATGCGATTGCGCTCGGTGGCGGTGCCGTTTTTCTTGGTGACGGTAAAGCCGATCCGGATCGGGCCGTCGTCGGCGCGGGCACGACTCTGCAGCACGAAAGCAGGCGCGTTCATCCGCGGCCCATTGGCAGCGGCGAGAAAATCCGCGCGCTGCCGTAACCGATCCATTGTTCAGGTCTCGGACTGGGCTTTCGGGAAATGTCCGTTCAGGCGCTCAGGCGCTTGCGACCACGCGCGCGGCGAGCTGCGATCACCTTACGGCCGCCGACGGTGGAGATGCGGGCGCGGAAGCCGTGGCGGCGCTTGCGGACCAGTTTGCTGGGTTGATATGTGCGCTTCACGGGTCGATCTCCGCAGACAGGGCGCTCCGTTTAATGGAACACCGTCAAGAATTTGAATTAAGGTCCGATAATGCCGGCCACAATACAGTCGCTTGACCGTTCAGGCCGAGCAGGGCCCATTGGAGCCGCACCCGGATGAGGCCGGGCCATCGCGGACAGTTGGCGCGGCTTATACGGGAGCGACCCAAATTCGTCAATTGTTAGCGACGGGCTTTCCAAGCTTCGGGAGCCCGCCACAATCAAGCACGAATCGAACTGCATCTTAGCCGTGTAAAGTTGCGTTTTTGCAAACCGAAAGTCATCTCGCCCGTAGCTGAATGTTGCGCGGGCAGGGGGCGCCAACCGACATATGACCGAGATCGCAAATCCACCGCTGGCAAACGCGGCGCCGACGAAGGCGGCGCGCTTCCGCGCGCGCCCGTTGGGACTGTCCGGCAAGCTGCTGCTGCTGACGATTCCCTTCGTGATTCTCGCCGAGGTGTTTATCTATGTGCCCTCGATCGCCAACTTCCGGATCAATCGGCTGAACGACCGGCTCGCAGCCGCCAACACCGCTGCTTTGGTGCTGGATGCCGCCCCGCTCGGCATGGTCCCTGAAGCGCTGTCCCGGCAAATCCTGGAGAGCATCGGCGCGCGGGCCGTGGCTCTCAAGATGGGCCAACAGCGCCGCCTGCTCGCCAGCGCCGATCTGCCCTCGAAGATCGATCACGACGTCGATATGCGCGCGATGACGGCGTGGTCGGCCATCTACGATGCGTTCGAGGTGATGCTGGAAACCGGCAACCAGGCGATCCGGGTGATCGGGCCGGCACCCGGCGGGGCGCAGTTCATCGAAGTCGTCATCGACGAGTTGCCGCTGCGGCAGGCGATGTATCGCTTTTCGCGCAACGTGCTGCTGCTGTCGTTGGTGATCGCCATCCTGACGGCCGCGCTGGTGTATTTCGCGCTTCATTATCTGTTTGTGCAGCCGATGCGGCGGCTAACGGAGAATCTCGTCGGCTTCCATGCCAACCCTGAGAGTTCGGCACGCATCATCGTCCCGAGCCGCCGCGGCGACGAGATCGGCGTCGCCGAACGCGAATTGAGCGACATGCAGCGCGATCTGGTCTCGATGCTGCATCAAAAGAGCCGGCTCGCGGCGCTCGGGCTCGCGGTGTCCAAGATCAATCACGATCTGCGCAATCTGCTGGCGTCGTCGCAATTGCTGTCGGACCAGCTGTCGAGCGTGCCGGACCCGCGCGTGCAGCGGTTCGCGCCGAAATTGATGCGCTCGCTGGAGCGGGCCATCGCGTTCTGCCAATCGACATTGTCTTACGGACGGGCTCAGGAAGCTCCGCCGGACCGCCGCATGATGCTGGTCGAGCCTGTCGTCAACGAGGTCCGCGAATCGACGGGGCTCGTGACCGACGCAGGGATCGTCTGGATCAACGCGATCGAGCGCGGGCTGACGATCGACGCCGATCCGGACCAGTTGTTTCGCATCCTGCTGAATTTGGTGCGTAACGCCGCGCAGGCGCTCGAAAATCAACCCAGCTATGACGGCGCGCCTCCACAAATTCGGATCACCGGCCGGCGCGAAGGTGCCGTGACCATTCTCGAGGTTTCCGATACCGGACCCGGCGTGCCGGACAAGGCGCGGGCGCATTTGTTCGAGGCATTTCAAGGCTCCGCGCGGCCGGGCGGCTCGGGTCTCGGGCTCGCGATCGCCGCCGAATTGGTGCGGGCGCATGGCGGCGATATCCATCTGGTCGAGGGAACGCTGGGAGCAACGTTCCGCATCACCCTCCCGGATCGGCCGGTGGAACTGCAGAGCGTCCGCAAAGAGCGTGCGCGGGCCTGAGGTCGCGTTTAAAGGCGGGCGATGAACCTTCGTGCTGCGCGTCTCGGCACAGGCCTCGCAGAAGCCATGTCGACGTCTTGCGTGAGCTCTTGCGGAAGGTCTTGTGATGGGTCCTGCGTGAGGCCTTGCCAAGCCTGACCGGAGCCGGTAGCTATGGCCCGCTTTCGCGACGCAGCGTCGTCTTCGATACGGTCCGAAAGCCCGCGGCATCGACGAGACGTCTCACCGATGCCTGCATCCCGCGCGCCCGTAGCTCAGCTGGATAGAGCACC
>JANMAN010000234.1:0-3558 GCA_031359885.1 Tardiphaga sp.
CCGCTTCGCGCTGACCGCCGTGTTCGTCGCCAAAACAAAATCCGGCGAAGTCCGCGTCGCCGCCACCGGCGCGTCGTCGTCGGGCGTGATGCGTGTGCCTGCGATCGAGCAGGCGCTGTCCGCCAACTGGTCGGCGTCGGCATTGGACAATATCACGGTGTCGCCGGACGGCATGATGGCAGACATCCACGGCTCGGCCGCCTATCGCGCAAACCTGATCAAGGTGATGGCACAGCGTGCGGTGACCGAAGCCGGCTGATCTTACGTGACCGACAAGAGACTCTACGCACCCGCCGCGCTGCGTAACCGCGATCCGATCCTCGACGTGTTGCGCAGCGTACTGCCGCGCGACGGACGCGTTCTGGAAATCGCGAGCGGCAGCGGCGAGCATGTCGTGCACTTCGCACGGTATTTGCCGGGGCTGACGTTTCAGCCGACCGATCCGAGCCTCGAGGCCGTGCACAGCATCGACGCATGGATGGCCGATGCGGAGCTGCGCAATATCGAACTGCCGATGCAATTCGACGCATCGCAGGTCGAATGGCCGTTCCAGGACCTTGCGGGCATCATCTGCATCAACATGATCCACATCTCGCCGTGGCGTTCGACCGAAGGTCTGATGCGCGGGGCAGCCGCGAGCCTCGCACCCGGCGCACCGCTCTATCTCTACGGTCCGTTTCGGCGCAGCGAGGTCGCGACCGCCGACAGCAACGAAGCGTTCGATTCAAGCTTGCGGTCGCGCAATCCGGATTGGGGCTTGCGCGATCTCGACACCGTTGCGGCGCTGGCCCGTGCCAGCGGCTTCTCGCCGCCGGAGATCACCGAGATGCCGGCGAATAATCTCAGCGTCGTGTTTCGACAAATCTAGAACTCGTCCTAGCGATCCGACCGCGCGCTCCTGCACCCAAAAGGCGCTTGCGGAACGCAGCGCCAGCATAGACAGTTTTCCAAACGCAATCGTTCGCGCGGCTCGTTTCCCTTCGCAGGAGACGCCGATAATGACGGACACAAAAACGGGACACCCAAGGTGCAAAATACCACGACATCCTCGACATCGCGTGCGACCGGACCGCTGACAGGCGTCCGCATCGTCGAACTCGCCGGCATCGGCCCAGGCCCCTTCGCCGCGATGTTGCTGGCCGATATGGGCGCTGAGGTCATCACGCTGGTGCGGCCGAACCAGATGCCGAAGGGTGCGGGTGCGCGCGGCCGGCAGGTCATCGCGGTCGATCTCAAGGACAAGACCGCGATCGCGCAAGTGCTGACGCTGCTCGACGGCGCTGACGCGTTGCTCGAAGGCTTTCGGCCCGGCGTCATGGAGCGGCTCGGGCTCGGGCCGGATGTCGTGCTCGGCCGTAACAAGAAGCTCGTGTTCGGCCGCATGACCGGATGGGGGCAGGACGGTCCGCTCGCGCAGGCCGCCGGCCACGACATCAACTACATCTCGATCACCGGCGCGCTGGCGGCGATCGGGGCTAAGGACAAACCCGTTCCGCCGCTCAATCTGGTCGGCGATTTCGGCGGCGGCGCGCTTTACCTCGTGGTCGGCATGCTGGCCGCGTTGCTGGAAGCCGGCCGCTCCGGGCAGGGCCAGGTGGTCGATGCCGCAATGTGCGACGGTGCGGCCTCGCTGATTACGATGTTCTTCGACATGACGGCCGCAGGCCGATGGAAAGAGGAGCGCGAGGCCAACATGCTCGACGGCGGCGCGCATTTTTACGGCGTCTATCAATGCAAGGATGGCGGCTTCGTCTCGATCGGCTCGATCGAACCGCAATTTTACGCGCAGCTCCGCGAGTTGGCAGGCCTCACCGACGCGCAATATGACGGCCAGATGGATCCGAAAAATTGGGGTCCGCTGCGCGAGAAACTCGAAGCGGTTTTCAAAACCAAGACGCGCGACGAATGGTGCGGAATCATGGAAGGCACCGATGTCTGCTTCGCGCCGGTGCTGACGATGACGGAAGCGACCAGTCATCCGCATATGGTCGCGCGCGGTGTCTTCATCCAAAACGGCGGCCACACCCAGCCTGGCCCCGCGCCGCGCTTCTCGCGCACGCCGTCCTCGGCGCGCGAAATGCAGACGGCGGAGTTGGGCGCTCAGGTAAAAGCGTGGGGTTCGTCTGCGTAGGGTGGGCAAAGGCGCTGCAAGGGAGGCGTCTTCGTCGCCCGATGCGCCGTGCCCACCGTGGCCGCCAATGGTGGGCACGGCGCAAGAGCGCCTTTGCTCCACCCTACGGTCCTTCTCCGAGGGTGACGGATCGCCGGGTCGGCGGTCGCATGATACTCACTCGCCCGGAATGACGAAGGCTCGTAACCTACTGGCTCGCCCACACGATGCGCGCGATCCAATCCACCTCGGACGGCGCGAAGCTGCGGTCCGGATGCGCCGGATTGAGCGACTGCAATTCCAGCGTCTTCGTCGTTCGGCGCTTCAATTCCTTGACCAGCACCTCGCCCTCTTTGGTCTTCACGACGACGCGGTCGCCGCGGCGGATCGGCGTGCCCGGCGAAACCACGATCACGTCGCCGTCGCGATAGGCCGGCTTCATCGAGTCGCCCGAAATCTCCAGCGCGTAAGCGTGCTGGTCGTTCACCGACGGCAACCCGACCTCGTCCCAGCCCTTGCCGACCGGAAAGCCGCCGTCGCCGAAATAGCCGCCATTGCCGGCCTGCGCGAAACCGATCAGCGGCACCGATTGGACGGCGCGCGCGGTGTCATCGATATACTGCACGAACGCATCGATGGTGACGCCGGTGGCGGCGAGCGCCTTGGCGACCGACTCGGTGGATGGCCATCGCTCGCGGCCGTCATTGGTGATGCGCTTCGACTTGTTGAACGTCGTCGGATCGAGCCCCGAGCGCTTGGCAAGCCCGGACGCGGAAAGGCCGGAGCGTTCGGCGAGGCGGTCCAATGCGCCCCAAATCTGGCTGTGTGTCAGCATGGTCATATCCCATTCGGCAAATTGATTTGCTAAAGTAGGAATTATTACCTTAGTCCGACCCGTTCCGCAATCCCGTCGGCTGCAAAAAGCGAGCAGCCTTGAAGTGCCCCTGCCCCGTCGATACGGTCGCGGCGAATAATTCCGCAGGAAACGCTCCGTGACGCTCGTGTATAAAATCTGTCCGGCTGCCGCATGGCACGACGCCAAACTCGTGGGCCGCTATCACGGCAGCGCCGACGATGCGCGCGACGGCTTCATTCATTTTTCGACGGCCGATCAGCTCGCCGGGACGCTCGACAAGCATTATCGCGGCCAGCGCGACCTCGTGTTGATCGCGGTCGATGCCGATGCGCTCGGCGACGCCTTGCGATGGGAGCCGTCACGCGGCGGCGAGCTGTTTCCGCATCTCTATGGCGACCTCGATCCGGCAGCGGTCATTGCCGTTCACGATATGCCGGCGCGCGCCGACGGCACGCACGCCATTCCGGAGTTGCCCTCGTGATCAAGGGCCTCGGCGCGCGCCGGCAGATCGTGAACGGCAATGACCGCTGCCGGATCGAGGTCGCCATAGAGATGCGGAAACAGCTCGCCGCCGCGCGAGGGCTCGAAGCGC
>JANMAN010000255.1:0-1765 GCA_031359885.1 Tardiphaga sp.
CACGACGCCGGCGAATTTCTTCCATGTTCTGCGCCGGCAGTTGAAGCGCGAAATCCGCAAGCCGCTGATCTTGATGACGCCGAAGTCGCTGCTGCGTCACAAGCGTGCGGTGTCGCGGCTCGACGAGCTCGGCGCGGATACCACGTTCCATCGCATCCTGTTCGACGATGCCGAACAACTGCCCGACGAGAAGATCAAGCTCGTCCCCGACAACAAGATGCGTCGCGTCGTGCTGTGCTCGGGCAAGGTCTATTACGATCTCTATGAGGAGCGCGAGAAGCGCGGCATCGACGACGTCTATCTGCTGCGCGTCGAGCAACTTTATCCGGTGCCGCTGAAGGCGCTGGTGCAGGATCTCGGACGCTTCAGGGGCGCGGAATTCGTCTGGTGCCAAGAAGAGCCGCGCAACATGGGCGCGTGGCACTTCATCGAGCCTTATCTCGAATGGGTGCTCAACCAGATCCACGCCAAGAACCCGCGTCCGCGCTACGCGGGACGTGCAGCTTCCGCCGCAACGGCGACCGGCTTGATGTCGAAGCATTTGCAGCAGCTCAAGGCGCTGCTCGACGAGGCCCTAGGTTAAATCATGTCGTTCGCGGCGCTTTGCGTCATGCAAAGCGCCGCTGCATTCATCGTGTGAACGCAAGACGGCGCGGGCGATCCGGCATCGCCGCACGCGCAAGAGGAAAAAGACAATGACTGAAATTCGCGTTCCGACGCTCGGCGAATCCGTCACCGAAGCGACGATCGGCAAATGGTTCAAGAAGGCCGGCGACGCCGTGGCCGTCGACGAGCCCTTGGTCGAACTTGAAACTGACAAAGTAACTATCGAGGTGCCCGCGCCCTCGGCCGGCACGCTCGGCGAAATCGTCGCCAAGGACGGCGAGACCGTCGCCGTCGGCGCGTTGCTCGGACAGATATCCGAGGGCGGCGGCGCAAAAGCTGCCGCTCCTGCAAAGGACGCTCCTGTGAAGCCGAGTGCTGCAACGGCAGCGGCGGCCACGGCAGCGGCAGCAGCCCCTGCGCCCGCAGCTGAAGCCCCCGCGCCGAAGGCCGCTCCCGCCGATGCGCCGCTCGCGCCGTCGGTGCGCAAGATTTCAACCGAGAGCGGTGTCGATGCCTCGACCGTGCCGGGCTCCGGCAAGGACGGCCGCGTCACCAAGGGCGATATGCTGGCCGCGATCGAAAAGGCCGCATCGCAGCCGACGCCGGTCAATCAGCCTGCTGCATCAGTCCAGGTGCGCGCACAGTCACCGGCTGACGATGCCGCGCGCGAGGAGCGCGTGAAGATGACGCGGCTGCGCCAGACCATCGCGCGCCGCCTGAAGGATGTTCAGAACACCGCGGCGATGCTGACGACCTTCAACGAGGTCGATATGAGCCACGTCATGGCGCTGCGCACGCAATACAAGGACGTTTTCGAAAAGAAGCACGGTGCCAAGCTCGGCTTCATGGGCTTTTTCACCAAGGCCTGCGTGCAGGCCCTCAAGGATATCCCGGCCGCCAATGCCGAGATCGACGGCACCGATTTGATCTATAAGAACTATTATCACGTCGGCGTCGCCGTCGGCACCGACAAGGGCCTCGTGGTGCCTGTCGTGCGCGACTGCGACAACAAGTCGATCGCCGACATCGAAAAGAGCATCGCCGATTTAGGCAAGCGTGCGCGCGACGGTCAGCTCAAGATCGACGAGATGCAGGGCGGCACCTTCACGATCACCAATGGCGGTATCTACGGATCGCTAATGTCGACGCCGATTTTGAA
>JANMAN010000270.1:0-2793 GCA_031359885.1 Tardiphaga sp.
AGCACTCCCAACTGTAACCGGACGGCGACCACGCCAGCCACGCCTGCGACAACCGTTTCAGAAATTCGTCGTGGGGCAGCCGATCGGTCGGGATATCGACCCTGATCCCCTTCGCTCTCAGCGCTTCGATTTCCGGCAATCCGCTGCGACGGACCCATGAATTATCGGAGACGTCGCCGACGAAAAAAACGTCTGCGGTCTTGTCCGGCTCGTCGCCGTTCCAGAGACGCTCGGTTTGAATCGGCGCGGCCGGCAAGGAAATCGGACGAATGGTCGCCAGACGCCTGATCCATCGGGCGTTGCGGCGGATACGTCGGGTCGGCAGCGCCGGGTGAGCCGAGTGGCAGAGGATGTGCCAGCGATCTACGGGCAGCTCGCGCTTGAAGGTTACGGTCGCTTTGTCGAGCAGGAAGAAATTGTGCGATCCGACGATGAAAGCGTCGTTCATATCGAGCACGGCGATCGGGATCGGGAGCTTGAACCAACGCAGCCAGGCCACTCCGAACACCGACAGCGCGGCGAGCGGGCGCAACGGTTGGCGCAGCAGGGCTCTCAGCCAATAGCGGGGATGCCAAGCCGATCGCAACGGCATGTAGACGATGACGAGACCATACTGCCCGCGTCTGATGTCTCGAACGGCACGCAGAAAATTTCCCGGCGTGCACATCGCGAACCCTTTGCCTATCTGCTCTTTCGGCATCGGCAGGTCGCTGGTCCACAGCACTTCGGTTTGTTCGGGATGGATGTCCTTGCAATAGTGCCAACGCCCTATCTCGAGAATCTTCAAATCGCGCGTCATGCAAATCCCTTGTCGGGTCGTCCCGGCCAGCGCTGTCGTCAGCCCCGGCCGCGCCGTCCCGTTATTCTCCACCAAGACTTAGGCGTCAACGACGCTCGGGCTCCGGAGCAGGAAGGTATTTTTCGACGATCTGTTTGAGAGGGACGCGCGCCTTGAGCTTGGTGGCCAGCAGAAATGTGCCGCCGATCTTTCGTTGCAGCAACAAAGTATCCATCGGTGGAACGTGCCAATTGTTCCGCTCGGCCGCGATGGTCATGCCGCCATCGCGCAAGCGCGTAACGAGATCGCTGGCACCGAAATCGAACGCGCCGTCATATCGCAATGGCTGCATCGCGAGGTCAAACAATCGCATTACGGTGTCTTTGTGGACTCGCGGGACTTGGGCTCCCAACAAACCGAGGTCGATCATGGCGCGCATGGCGGCGTCATGGTCGCCGGCCATTCCGGCTTTCAGCAACATCCGATAGCCGCCCACCAACTCCGGGGGGAACGCGCGAACCGCTCCGAAGTCGAGGAGCACGATCTGCGAGGTCGCACGGTTGTATCGATAGTTGGCGAAGTTCGGATCGGTCTGCATCAGCCCGAAATCGAACAGTTCGCGCAGCACGAGGTTGATCAGCAAGCCTGCGATCCGATCGCGATCGGCTTGCGGCGCCGAGGCGAGCGTCTCCAGATTCGCGCCTTCGACATAGGTCATCGCCAGCACGTTGCGGCTGCTGAAATCCGCATGCGGCGCGGGCACCAGATAGTCCGGCGACCCGGCGAACAAATCTCCGAACCGCTTCAGCGATCCGAACTCCCGCTCGTAATCGGCTTCTTCGTGCAATTGCCGCTTCGCCTCGCGGAGCATCGGCGCGACATCCATCGTTGCGGGCAGCAGACCCGACAGCCGCAACAGCGTCGCGACATTGTCGATATCGCTGTCGATGCTCTGGCGCACGCCGGGATACTGAATCTTGATCGCCAATTGCCGGCCGTCTTTGGTCCTTGCGCGGTGGACCTGACCGATCGATGCGGCTGCGATGGGTTCGAACGAAAACGTCTCGAAACGTTGCTGCCAGTTGCGTCCCCACTGACGCTCGAGCGTCGCCCGCAATTGCCCTTGCGGCATGTGATAGGCATCGGATCGCAGCCGCGCCAGGATGTCGGTCAGTTCGCGCGGCAACACTTCGCCGGCATCCATCGACAATAATTGTCCAACTTTCATCGCAGCGCCGCGTAAATGGGCGAGCTGATTGGCGATCTTCAGCGCGTTCACCGGCGTCAGCAGCAGATCCTGCAAGCTCGGACGCTTGCCGTTCATGACCTGCCGTGCGCCGTCGAGCAGCATGCTGCCGCCGACCCCTGTTGCCATGGTCAGAAAATGCCCGAGTCGGGAGACGCGCTGGCTCGGCACCGGCCGACTGCGAGAAGTAAATTTGTCCTGCGGCAATGAGGGGTCTCGCGTGTCGGAGAGCGGTCTAAGAATCTTACATAATCCGTCTTCGTGAGAACTCCAGTCGACATGACATGCCGATCTTTTGATGAGCCTTGCGGCGTGATCAGCCTAAATTCCGTGTACGGAATGTGTCCATCGGGAACGTCTCGAAATAAGCGCGCCTCGGACCGTTCACGACAATCAATCGAGAAACGAGACGACACTGAATGAAACCGATCATCGCGCCCGATCAACCGCAGGCCACCGTCTATTTCGACGGATCGTGCCCTCTGTGCCAGGCGGAAATCTCCTATTATCGCAAGCAGGCCGGGTCGGACGCGATCTGCTTTCTGGACGTCTCGGACGAAAAAGTCGTGCTGCCGAACGACGTCACCCGTCAGCAGGTCATGCAGCGCTTTCACGTTCGCGCCAGAGACGGATCGCTCATATCCGGTGCCGCCGCTTTCGTAGGGCTATGGGGCTTGCTGCCGAAATGGCGCTGGGCGTCCCGCGTCGGCAAATCTCCGGTCATCCTGCCGATCTTGGAATTCGGCTATCGGCTGTTTCTGCCGGTTCG
>JANMAN010000595.1:0-1506 GCA_031359885.1 Tardiphaga sp.
TGCGTCGCCAGTCGCAGCGGCTGACCGGCGCGATGCGTGAAATCGGGTGCGGCCATCCAGCCGAACCCTTCGTCAAACAGCGTTTCGCCGTCGCGCCGCTTGGCGTCATGCCGCAGCACGATCGCCGCATCGAGCCGACCCGCGTCAAATGCGTCCAGCAAGACCCGCGACGTTTCGACATGCAGTTCGATAACGAGACCCGGATCGGCGCCGTCGATACGCTTCAAGAGCAGCGGCAGGTCGGCGCCGATGATGTGATGGCTGATCCCGATGGTCAGTCGGCGATGCTCGACGGTAAACGCGCCGACGGCGACCTGATGCGCAGCAACCAGCGCGCGCGCAGCGCCAAGAAATGCGGTGCCTTCGGCGGACAGTCGCACCAGCCGTGGCGTGCGTTCCAGCAAACGACGCCCAAGCCCGTCCTCCAGACGTTTGATCTTCAGGCTTATAGCGGACTGCGTGGAGTCCATTGCTTCAGCAGCGCGGGTGAAGCTGTTTAAATCGGCTGTCAGCACGAAAGCCTGCACGGCATCGAGATCGAGCGCCTTCATAAACAACCATTACAATTCAACATCATTGAAATATACTATCATAGTATTTTCATATGATAAAACCGGATTTAGATTGCTCTTCCATCACGGCAACCACAGGAGAGCATCATGCCACTGGCACGCATTTCATTAACGCGAGGCAAAAACGCCGCTTACCGCAAGGCGATCATCGAAGGCGTCTATGGCGCACTGCGTGAGACCTTCGACGTTCCCGAGGACGATCGCTTCATGACCGTCTCGCAACATGACGCCGACGAGTTGGTCTATGGCGAAAATTATCTCGACATTCACCGCAGCGCCGATGTTGTCTTCATTCAGCTCACCGTCAGCAACACGCGGCCACTCCACAAGAAGCAGGCGCTGTATCGCGAGATCACGCAGCGCCTAACCGCCAATCCCGGCCTGCGCCCCGAAGATATTTTTATCAATTTGGTCGAAGTGCTGCCGGAGAACTGGTCCTTCGGCCACGGCGTCGCGCAGTATGTAAAGTGATGCAGATCGCGCCGTCGCTGCGGCAGGATGTCAACGCTCAGCGCGTCGGGACCGGCTTCTCACCGCGATAATCGTAGAAGCCGCGCTGCGTCTTGCGGCCGAGCCAGCCGGCTTCGACGTATTTCACCAGCAGCGGACACGGCCGATATTTCGAGTCGGCCAAGCCCTCATGCAGCACCTGCATGATCGACAGACACGTATCGAGACCGATGAAATCGGCCAGCTCCAGCGGCCCCATCGGATGATGCGCGCCGAGCTTCATCGCGGCGTCGATCGCCTCGACGTTGCCCACGCCTTCATACAGCGTGTAGATCGCCTCGTTGATCATCGGCAGCAGGATGCGGTTGACGATGAACGCAGGAAAATCCTCTGACACGGCAATCTGTTTGCCGAGCCTGGACACGAACTCCTTCGAGGCCTCGAAGGTCGCGTCGTCTGTGGCGATGCCGCGGATCAGTTCGAC
>JANMAN010000335.1:0-1895 GCA_031359885.1 Tardiphaga sp.
AAAACTTAAGGCTTTCGCAATGAAGGCGGTTTTGCTGTGACGGCTGGAACACATTGAAAGCGCTCGCGGAGCAGATCGGCGAAATCGACTCGGTCAACATTTATGGCCGGGTGGTCGGCGTCCGCGGCTTGATGGTTGAAATCGCCGGACCTATCCACGCGATGTCGGTCGGTGCCCGAATCATCATCGAAACCGGCAACGACCGTTTCATTCCGGCCGAGGTGATCGGCTTCAACGGAAATCATGCCGTTGTGATGCCTTTCGCCGGGCTCGACGGCGTCCGCCGCGGTTGCCGCGCCGTTATCGCCAATGCCGCCGGGCAGATCCGGCCGTCGCCGGCGTGGCTCGGTCGGGTCATCAACGCGATGGGCGAACCGATCGACGGCAAGGGGCCACTGCCGATCGGGCCGTCGCCGGTGCCGTTTCGCAATTCGCCGCCGCCGGCACATTCCCGCAAGCGCGTCGGGCCGCCGCTCGATCTTGGGGTTCGAGCCCTCAACACCTTTCTGACCTGCTGCAAAGGTCAGCGCCTCGGCATCTTTGCAGGTTCGGGCGTTGGCAAATCGGTGCTTTTGTCGATGCTGGCCCGCAACGTCGATGCCGACGTCTCCGTCATCGGCCTGATCGGCGAACGCGGCCGCGAGGTGCAGGAGTTCTTGCAAGACGACCTCGGCGAGGAAGGCCTGGCGCGTTCGGTGGTGGTGATCGCGACCTCTGACGAGCCGGCGCTGATGCGGCGGCAGGCGGCCTATCTGACGCTGTCCATCGCGGAATTCTTTCGCGACGAGGGCAAGGACGTCATGTGCATGATGGATTCCGTGACCCGTTTCGCGATGGCCCAGCGCGAGATCGGGCTGTCCGCCGGCGAACCGCCGACCGCGAAAGGCTACACGCCGACCGTGTTCACCGAGCTGCCGAAGCTACTCGAGCGAGCCGGCCCCGGTTTGAACGAAGGTACTATCACCGGCATCTTTACCGTGCTGGTCGATGGCGACGATCATAATGAGCCGGTCGCCGACGCAGTGCGCGGCATCCTCGACGGACATATCGTTATGCAGCGCGCGATCGCCGAACGAGGCCGCTATCCGGCGATCAACATCCTCAAATCGGTATCGCGAACGATGCCGAAATCCTGCGATCCGGCCTATTTGCCGGTCATTACGCGAGCCCGCCAGATCATGGCGACCTATTCGGATATGGAAGAACTGATTCGACTGGGCGCCTATCGCGAAGGGTCGAGTCCAGGTGTCGACGAGGCAATCCGGCTACATGAGCCGCTCGAAAACTTCCTGCGGCAGCGCAAGGACGAAGTGTCGAGCCTTCACGACGGCTACGTCCAACTCGGTCAAATCCTCTCTTAAAATCTTCGCGGTTTTGGAAACGGAACGCTAACTTTGTGCGGCCATCATCCACGACGCATAAGATGAACTGCCGGCGGTCCCCGTTCGGGATGCTGGTCCTGTCCCTTTGCAAGCGCGCAAATTGGGACTTCTGGGGAGTACGAGTCGATGAAGTCACGAGACACGCTGATCCGCCTGAAAAAGTTTCAGGTCGATGAAAAGCGCCGCAGGGTCTCTCAGATCGAGGGAATGATCGCGGATTTTCAGCGCATGTCGGTGGATCTCGAGCGCGAGATCCAGACCGAGCAGGACCGGGCCGGAATCAACGATCCGACCCATTTCGCTTATCCAACATACGCCAAGGCTGCGATCCAGCGTCGCGAGAACCTGACCCGCTCGGCCGACGAATTGCGGATCCAGCTCGAAGACGCCAAGAGCGCCCTCGGCGATGCCTTCGAGGAATTGAAGAAGGTCGAGTTGCTCGATGAGCGCGACCAGGCCCGCAGCCGTGCCGAAGAGAACGCTCGCGAGCAGGCCGACATGGACAGCATCGGG
>JANMAN010000599.1:0-5544 GCA_031359885.1 Tardiphaga sp.
CTTGCGGATGACGACGCCTCGTTATGTCTCCCGATCAACCCTGACGACGCGGCCTTTTTCGATCGCCAGCGCAAGGCGGCCGTGCTTGAGGCCGAGCGCGGCCTCGCCGAACAATTCGCGCCGCCAACCGCGTAGCGCGCCGACATCGGCATTGTCGTTGAGGGCGATTTGTTCGAGATCGTCCACCGTCGCGATCACTTTGCTGGCGACCGCGTGGCGTTCCGACGTCATCCGCAGCAGCACCTTCAGCAATTCGACGATCGCAGCACCATTGGTGTTGCCGCGCGGCTTTTCGATCTTCGGCAAGGTCGCGGGATCGCGGCCGATGCCGCGCTGCACGGCGGCGACGATATCCGCGCCCCATTTCGAGCGGTCGAACCCTTTCGGCAGCGAGCGCAGATTGGCGAGGCGCTCCAGGCTTGTCGGGGCATGGGTAGCGATGTCGCCGACGGCGTCGTCCTTCAGCACGCGCGAGCGCGGCACGTCGCGGCTTTGAGCTTCTTGCTCCCGCCAAGCGGCGACTTCCATCAGCACTGCCAGCTCTTTGGGCTTGCGGACGCGGGTCTTGAGCCGCTCCCATGCCCGCTCGGGGTGGAAGTCGTAGGTTTTCGGCGACGTCAGGATTTCCATCTCTTCGGAAACCCACTCGCTGCGGCCGCGCTTCTTCAGGTCCGCATCCAGAGCCGCGAACACGTCGCGCAAATGCGTCACGTCGGAAACCGCATAGTGCATCTGCTCCTCGGTCAGCGGGCGATGCGACCAGTCGGTAAAGCGATGGGTCTTGTCCGGGCGGTGGCCGGTAATGCGCTCGACCAGTTGGTCGTAGGCGATGCTGTCGCCATAGCCGAGCACCATGGCTGCGACCTGGGTGTCGAAAATCGGCTGCGGGACGATGCCGGCACGGTGCCAAACGATCTCGATATCCTGCCGGGCGGCGTGGAAGACCTTGAGCACGTCGGGGTTCGACATCAGCGCGAAGAACGGCGCGAGATCGATGCCCTCGGCCAGCGTATCGACGACGACGGCCTCGTCGGGGCTCGCCATCTGCACCACGCAGAGCAGGGGATAATAGGTCGTCTCGCGCAGGAACTCGGTATCGACCGTCACGATCCAGTGCTTGGACAGGCGGTCACAGGCGGCGGCGAGTTGGTCGGTCGTCGTAATCAAATCCATGAACGGTCCATTCGTCTTCACGACTGGCGTTCGGCTGAAAACACTTATGTGTCAAGGGTCTTTGACGAAATTTGCGGCTTGCGTGGGTGCCGGCCGACAAGGCCACGCAAGCTGATTCTGCCCATCTGGAACCGGCGGGCGGCTGCTGAGGTCAGGCCGCGCGCATGTCTTCGAGGAACGCCCCGACTTCGCGTCGCAAATGGTCGCTTTGCATCGACAGCGATTTCGCCGCATCCAAAACCTGACCTGACGCGGAACTGGTTTCGCCCGAGCCGTGGTTGACGACAGTGATATCGGCCGCGACCTGGTTGCTGAGGTCGGCCGATCGCTGCACGCTGCGCGCGATCTCCTGCGTCGCGGCGCCCTGTTGCTCGACGGCGGCTGCGATCGCGGAGGACACTTCGGATATCAAGGTGATCGTCGCGCCGATCTCGCGGATCGTGGAGACGGTTTCTGCGCTGGCGGCCTGCATTCCGGCGATCTCGGCACTGATGTCGTCGGTCGCCTTGGCGGTCTGTGCCGCCAGCGCCTTGACCTCGGAGGCGACAACGGCGAACCCGCGGCCGGCTTCGCCGGCGCGCGCGGCCTCGATCGTGGCGTTCAGCGCCAGCAGATTGGTCTGCTCGGCCACCGCCGTGATGAGTTTCACGACGTTGTCGATCCGTCCGGTGGCGTCCGACAGCCGCGCGATGCTCTGGTCGGATTTCTTAGCCTGACTGACGGCGGTCGTTGCGATCCGGGTCGATTCGGTCACCTGGCGGCCGATTTCGTGCACCGACGAGGTGATTTCTTCCGTCGCCGCGGCGACCGACTGGATATTCTCCGACATCGTTTGCGACGCGCTGGCCGCGGAGCCGGAGAGCGTCATGGTGGTCTCGGACGTCTTGGTCAGGGTCGTCGCCGAGGCTTCCAGCTCGGTGGACGCCGCAGCCAGCGTGTTGACCATCTCGCTCATGATCGTTTCGAAATTCTTCGTGATACGGGCGATCGTATTCGCCCGGCCAGCTTTGAGAGACACGTCGGCTTCGGCCTGCTCGTCGGACGCCTTTTTGGCGATCAAAGCATCCTTGAACACCTGCAACGCATCGGCGATGCGGCCTAGTTCTGTAGTCTCGCCCTGGTGCGGGATCGCGACCGAGACGTCGCCGCCGGCGAGCGCGCTCATCGGTTTGATGATCGAGGAGATTCCCCGTGCGATATCGCGCATCATGACGATCGCCGTGCCAAGACCGATGACCAGCGCCAGGCCGAGAATGGCGAGCGTCAGCATCGTGCCGTTCGCATAGACCTCGTTGGCAGTTTGGCCGGCTTTCTCCGCGCCGAGGTCGCTGATTTCGGTGAGTTTTGTCAGGGTCGCGTCCATGGCGCGCCCGGTCGGCACCACCGTTTTTGCGTTGATGTCGCGGGCGGCGGCCAGATCGCCTTTGGTTGCGGCAGCGCGCACATTTTCCGCGCCGCCGATGAAGTTGACCCAAAGTTTCTGCAATTCGTCGGACAATTCGCGTTCGCGGGGCGACGTCAGCACCTGCCGATACTGAGCGGCGGCCTTTTCGTAATCGGTCTTGCGCGCGATCAGGTTCTTATCGACGTCGGGCCGCTCGGCTTCCGACACGATCAGATAGTCGCGCAACACCGCGCGGTAGCGCGCGGCCTGCACCCGCATCTCGCCGATCCAGCGAACGCTGGGCAGCCAGCCGGTTTGAAATTCCTGCGCCGAGCCGTTGATCGCCCGCATCTGCACATAGGCAAAGCTGCCGAGGCCGGCGATCACGACCAGAAGAAACGACACCACAATCAGAATTTTGGCGCTGATGGAGTATTTTGCGAAAAACATGGGACCTCCCAGGCGGCAATTGCCTGTCTGCCGCGACGACCAATCGGGCGGGCGGAGTAACCATCGCGCGGTTTCGTCAAAATTTGGTAAACGGATGCTTAATCCCCGGACCGCCAGGGCCGCGTTCTGTTGCCGCGCCGGATACGCTCGGGTAAACCGACGCGGCCGGGCCGCCTAGCGGAACCGCCGATTCTGCCCTCAGACGCCCTTTCAGGATTATTATGCATCGCTATCGGTCCCATACCTGCGGCGCGCTCCGCGACAGCCATATCGACCAGTCCGTCCGGCTGTCCGGCTGGTGCCACCGCATCCGCGACCATGGCGGCGTGCTGTTCATCGATCTGCGCGACCATTACGGGCTGACGCAATGCGTTGCCGACCCCGACTCGCCGGCGTTCAAGCTGGCCGAGACGCTGCGCGCCGAGTGGGTGGTGCGCATCGACGGCAAGGTGCGCCGCCGTCCCGACGGCACGCAGAATGCCGACCTGCCGACCGGCGCGGTCGAATTGTACATCACCGAAATCGAAGTGCTCGGGCCGGCGCTCGAATTGCCGCTGCCGGTGTTCGGCGAACAGGATTATCCGGAAGACATCCGGCTGAAATTTCGCTTTCTGGATTTGCGCCGCGAGAAGCTGCACCAGAACATCATGACGCGCGGCGCCGTCGTCGACTCGATGCGCAAGCGGATGAAGGAGCAGGGCTTCTTCGAATTCCAGACGCCGATCCTGACGGCGTCGTCGCCGGAAGGCGCGCGCGACTTTCTGGTGCCGTCGCGGATTCATCCCGGCAAGTTCTACGCGCTGCCGCAGGCCCCTCAGCAATATAAGCAACTGCTGATGATGTCGGGCTTCGACCGCTATTTCCAGATTGCGCCGTGCTTCCGCGACGAAGACCCGCGCGCCGACCGGCTGCCGGGCGAATTCTATCAGCTCGATCTCGAAATGAGCTTCGTCGAGCAGGACGATGTGTTCGCAGCCGTCGAGCCCGTGATCACCGGCGTGTTCGAAGAATTCGCCAAGGGCAAGCCCGTCACACAGAAGTGGCCGCGTATCGCCTATGCGGACTCGATGCGGAAATACGGCACCGACAAGCCGGACCTGCGCAACCCGATCGAGATGCAGGACGTGTCCGAGCATTTCCGGGGCTCCGGCTTCAAAGTGTTCGCGCGGATGCTGGAAGACACCCGCAATCAGGTCTGGGCGATTCCCGGCAAGGGCGGCGGATCGCGCGCGTTTTGTGATCGCATGAATTCGTGGGCGCAGGGCGAAGGCCAGCCGGGCCTCGGCTATATCATGTGGCGGGAGGGCGGCGAGGGCGCTGGCCCGCTTGCCAACAACATCGGGCCGGAGCGCACCGAAGCCATACGCGCGGCGCTCGATCTGAAAGCCGGGGACGCCGCGTTCTTCGTCGCAGGCGATCCCGCGAAATTCACGCGCTTCGCGGGACTGGCCCGCACGCGGCTCGGCGAAGAATTGAGCCTGATCGAGAAGGATCAGTTCAAGCTCGCTTGGATCGTCGATTTTCCGATGTACGAATATAACGAGGACGACAAGAAAGTCGACTTCTCGCACAACCCGTTCTCGATGCCGCAGGGCGGCCTCGACGCATTGAATGGGCAGGACCCGCTGACCATCAAGGCGTTTCAGTACGACATCACCTGCAACGGCTTCGAGATCGCGTCGGGCGGCATCCGCAACCATCGCCCCGAAGCGATGGTGAAGGCGTTCGAGATCGCAGGCTACGGTGAGAGCGACGTCATTGAACGTTTCGGCGGCATGTACCGCGCGTTCCAGTACGGCGCGCCGCCGCATGGCGGCATGGCGGCCGGCGTCGATCGTATCGTCATGCTGTTATGTGGCACGAATAACCTGCGTGAGATTTCATTGTTTCCGATGAACCAGCGCGCCGAGGATCTGCTGATGGGCGCGCCGTCCGACGTCACGCCCAAGCAGTTGCGCGAGTTGCACATCCGGCTCAATCTGCCGGAATAACGATTGTAAAAGAGCCGCCGAAATATCGGGGCCATCAGAAGGTCGCGGGAGAACGCATGTCGTCTTACTCAGAAGACCTCCACTCGGCCGCGCTCGCCTATCATCGCCTGCCGCGCCCCGGCAAACTCGAGATCCAGGCGATCAAGCCGCTCGCCAACCAGCGCGATCTGGCACTGGCCTATTCGCCCGGCGTCGCTGCGGCGTGTCTGGCAATTGCGGCCGATCCGGCGGAAGCCGCGACGCTCACCATCCGCAGCAATCTCGTCGCCGTCGTCACCAACGGCACGGCGGTGTTGGGCCTCGGCAATATCGGCCCGTTGGCGTCGAAGCCTGTCATGGAAGGCAAGGCGGTTCTGTTCAAGAAATTCGCCGGCATCGACGTGTTCGACATCGAGATCGCAGCCGACACGATCGAGCGCGTTGTCGAGACCGTTGCAGCCCTTGAGCCGACATTCGGCGGCATCAACCTCGAGGACATCAAGGGTCCGGAGTGCTTCGAGATCGAGGCGCAGCTCAAGGCGCGCATGAAGATCCCGGTATTCCATG
>JANMAN010000407.1:0-5255 GCA_031359885.1 Tardiphaga sp.
CGAGCGAGGCGAAGCGCTCCGGCAGCGCGTCGGGCTGCGGATAGACCAGCTTCAACTCGTGGCCTGCACGCAGTTTCAACTCAGCGCCGGATTTCGGGCTGACGCAGACCCAGTCCATCTCAGCCGGCGCAGCGATGGTCCCGGTGGTCTCGATGCCGATCGCGAAGCCGCGCGCATGCAGCGCATCGATCAAAGCCGCATCGACCTGCAACAGCGGCTCGCCGCCGGTCAGCACGACGTAGCGGTTATCTGCGCCGCCGCTCCATTGTGCGGCGATTGTGTCGGCCAGATCGTCGGCCGTCGCATATCGGCCGCCGAGCGTGCCGTCGAGGCCGACGAAATCCGTATCGCAGAACGTGCAGACGGCCTCGGCGCGGTCCTGTTCGCGCCCGCTCCAGAGATTGCAGCCCGAAAAGCGGCAAAACACGGCGGCGCGACCGGCATGTGCGCCTTCGCCCTGCAACGTCAGGAAGATTTCCTTGATCGCATACGTCATAGCGGCGTGCTCGCAGCATGGCGGGTCTGTCGCAGCGCCTCGCCGAGCGCCATTGCCGCCGCCATTGCGACATTCAGCGAGCGCAGTTGCGGCGCGATCGGGATCAGCAATCGCGCATCGGCACTTGCCGCGACGTCCTCCGGCACTCCGGCGGATTCGCGCCCGAACAGCAAAATATCATCCGGCCGGAATGCGAAATCGAGATAGGGCATCGCCGCCTTGGTCGTAAAGAGCGCCAGCCGATAGGGCGTCCCGCCGCGCCACTCGGTGAAAGCACGCCACGACGCATGCCGGACGATCTCGACCTGATCGAGGTAATCCATCCCGGCGCGGCGGAAGTGCCGGTCCGACACCGGAAACCACGCGGGCTCGATGATATCGGCCGCAACGCCCAAGCACGCGCAGAGCCGCAAGATGGTGCCGGTGTTCTGAGGAATGTCCGGCTGGTAGAGCGCGACGCGCATGTGTTCGCCCTCTCGGTGAAAGACGCATCCCGTCGGATGCCTGCGAAATAAGCAAGCGGCAGCGGATAGCGCCCTTGGACCGCCGTCGCAAGTCCTGAACGGTGGTTACAACAAAACGCCACGAAAACGGTTTGACCACGCGACTGTGTTTCGACGTGGCCGCGGCGCGCATGATATGTCCTTCATATTAGACTTGTGCGGATTGAGTGCATTGCACGCGGGCAAAGCGTGAACGGACTTGCACTGGTTCGGCAAGGGTGCCAATAGAACGATTCTGGACTGCTTGTTGCGCCTGTTAGGCCGGGATAAGTGGTCGCTCTGCCGCCGCCGATCCGATCCGGATTGCGTGGACGCCGGAATCCTCAATCGATCGGTGCGTTTCGCCCCGTCCGGGAGGTTGTCGGTCGCAGATCAAAGCAGATCGAGAAAGGGTTTTGGATCGTGACGACAACGTCTTCGGCGGAACCGACACGCCGTGATTTTCTCTATGTTGCAACCGGTGCCGTGGCCGCCGTCGGCGCGGCCGCCGTGGTCTGGCCTTTGGTCATGCAAATGAATCCGGATGCCTCGACGATCGCCGCAGGCGCGCCGATCGAGGTCGACCTGACGCCGATCGCGGAAGGTCAAGACATCAAGGTATTCTGGCGCGGCAAACCGATTTACATCAGCCATCGCAGCAAAAAACAGATCGAAGACGCGCAGAAAGTCAACGTGTCGAGCTTGCCCGATCCGCAACCGGATTCGGCGCGCGTCAAAGACGGCCATGACCAGTGGCTCGTCGTGATCGGAATCTGCACCCATCTGGGTTGCATCCCGATCGCGCATGAAGGCCAATATCAAGGCTTCTTCTGCCCGTGCCACGGGTCGGTTTACGACACCTCCGGTCGTATCCGAAGCGGTCCGGCGCCGAGCAATCTTGCGGTGCCGCCGTACAGCTTCGCGTCCGATACCAAAATCAAAATCGGCTGAGACCCGGACCTCCCGTCCGGGATTCGCTGATTTGTCTCGTCCCTAGATTTCCAGGATCGCATCATGAGCGGACCATCCACCTTCCAGCCGACCAATCCCGCAATCAAGTGGATCGAAAGGCGCCTGCCGATTTTCGGTTTGATGCATTCGTCTTTCGTGTCCTATCCGACGCCACGCAATCTGAACTACTTCTGGACCTTCGGCGGCATCCTTTCGATGATGCTCGGTGTCCAAATCATCACCGGCATCATTCTGGCGATGCACTACACGCCGGAAGCCTCGATGGCTTTCAATTCCGTCGAAAGCATCATGCGCGACGTCAACTACGGTTGGCTGCTGCGCTATCTGCATTCCAACGGCGCGTCGATGTTCTTCATTGCCGTCTACATTCACATGTTCCGCGGCCTTTATTACGGGTCGTACAAGGAGCCGCGCGAAGTGCTGTGGATCCTCGGTGTCATCATCTATCTCTTGATGATGGCGACGGGTTTCATGGGCTACGTGCTGCCGTGGGGCCAGATGAGCTTCTGGGGCGCCACCGTCATCACCAACCTGTTCTCCGCGATTCCCTGGATCGGCGACAGCATCGTCACCTTGTTGTGGGGCGGCTATTCGGTCGGTAACCCGACGCTGAACCGCTTCTTCTCGTTGCACTATCTGCTGCCGTTCGTGATCGCCGGCGTCGTCGTCCTGCACGTCTGGGCGCTGCACGTCGCGGGTCAGAACAATCCGGCCGGCGTCGAGCCCAAGACCGACAAGGACACCGTGCCGTTCACGCCTTACGCGACCATCAAGGATGGTTTCGCGATGGTGTGCTTCATGATCTTCTACGCCTGGTTCATTTTCTACGTGCCGAACTATCTCGGCGATCCCGACAACTACATCCAGGCCAATCCCGGCGTGACCCCGGCGCACATCGTGCCGGAATGGTACTATCTGCCGTTCTACGCGATCCTGCGCTCGATCCCGAGCAAGCTCGGCGGCGTCATCGCGATGTTCGGTGCGATCGTCGTACTCGCCTTCCTGCCCTGGCTCGACTCGGCGCGCACCCGCTCGTCGCGGTATCGCCCGCTGGCCAAGCAGTTTTTCTGGATGTTCGTCGCGATCTGCATCGTGCTCGGATGGCTCGGTGGCAAACCCGCCGAAGGCATCTACGTGATCGCCGGCCGCGTGCTGACCGCCTGCTACTTCGCGTACTTCCTGATCGTGCTGCCGATCCTCTCGCGGATCGAACGGCCGAAGGCGCTGCCGAACTCGATCGCAGACGACGTGCTCGGCGTCGGCGGCACCTCGCGTGCGATGGCCTCCAGCATTCTTGTGCTGGCGATGGCCGGCGCACTGTCAGCCGCGTTGCTGTTCGGCTCCGGCACCAATGCGCGGGCGGAAGATCATCCGCCCACGCCGCCGTCGCAGAAATGGACGTTCGCCGGTCCGTTCGGCAAGTTCGACCGGGCGCAGTTGCAGCGCGGCTACAAGGTCTACAAGGAAGTCTGCTCGACCTGCCACTCGATGTCGCTGCTGCACTACCGCAATCTGGCCGACGTCGGCGGTCCGGGCTTCACGCCGGCGCAGGCGCTCGCCGTTGCGGCCGACACCAAGGTGCAAGACGGGCCGAACGACACGGGTGATATGTTCGAGCGTCCCGGCCGTCTCGCCGATCCGTTCCCGAAGCCGTTCCCGAACGAAAATGCCGGCCGTGCCGCCAATGGCGGTGCCTATCCGCCGGACCTGTCGCTGATCGCCAAGGCGCGCAACTACGATCGCGGTTTCCCGCAGTTCATCTTCGACTTCTTCACCCAATTCCAGGAAAAGGGCCCGAACTACATCGACGCCCTGTTGCAGGGTTACGTCGATCCGCCGCCGGCCGATTTCAAGCTGCCCGAGGGCGCGTATTACAACACCTACTATCCCGGCCACGCCATCAAGATGCCGAAGCCGATCTCGGACGATCAGGTGAGCTATGACGACGGTACGCCCACCAAGGTCGAGAACTACGCCAAGGATGTGTCGTCGTTCCTGATGTGGGCCGCCGAGCCGCATCTCGAAGCGCGCAAGCGCATGGGCTTGCAGGTCATGATCTTCCTGATCGTGCTGGCGTCGCTGCTGTTCTTCACCAAGAAGCGCGTTTGGTCGGCCGTTCACTAAATTCTGCGACGTCAGAAATAGAAAAGCCCCCGGCTCCGGGGGCTTTTTGTTGTGCGGGGCGCTTCGTCGCCTTCGGTCCGGACGATGAGGACCGAAGGCGTGTCGCAATGACGATCGTAATAGCCTCGACTCAGTACCCGAGCGCGCAACCATCCTTGCGCGGCTCGGAGCCGCCGGACAGCGTGCCTTTCTCCCAATCGATCCAGATCGCCTGACCGCCGCCCCAAGGCGCAACCGTCGTGCCGATCGTGTGGCCGATCTTGCGCAAGCCTTCCACAATCTCGGTCGGGACGCTGTCTTCGAGCTGGTAGACGCCCTCGTAATGCAGACCGCGCGGCTGGTCGATCGCCTCCTGCACGTCCATGCCGTAATCCAGCATGTTCGTGAGCACGCGGGTCTGGCCGACCGGCTGGTACTGGCCGCCCATGACGCCGAACGGCATCACGCCGCGGCCGTCCTTCGTCAGCAGGCTCGGCATGATCGTGTGCAGCGGGCGCTTGCCCGGCGCGATGCAATTCGGATGGCCCGGCTCGATGCGGAAGCCCGCGCCGCGGTTCTGCAACAGGATCCCCGTCTTCTCCGACACGATCGCCGATCCGAAGGAATGCGCCACCGAATTGATGAAGGAGCAGACGTTGCGGTCGCGATCGACGATGCTGATGTAGACCGTCGAGGGATTCATCGGCGGCGAGACTTTCGGCAGGTCGAGTACGCGATCCATGCGAATTTTATCCGCATAGCCCTTGGCGTATTCTTCCGTCAGCACGCGCGCGGTGTCGACCTCGACGAAACCGGGATCGCCGACGATCTGCTCCCGCATCATGTAGGCGACACGCGCGGCCTCCGCTTCGAGATGAAAGCGCTCGACGCTCATCGACGGATAGTTGGTAAGATCGAAATGCTTGAGGATGTTCAGCATCACCAGCATCGTCACGCCGGGATTGTTCGGCGGGCACTGCCAGGCCTCGTACCCCTTATAGGTCGTGCTGATCGGCGTCGTGCGCTCGGTGGTATGCGCGGCGAAATCTTCTATCGTATGAAGACCGCCGATCCCGCGCAGCGTGTTGACCATATCCTCGGCGATCGCGCCGGAATAAAACGCGTCGCGCCCGCGCGTTGCAATCGCGCGCAGCGTCGCGCCGAGTTCTTTTTGATGGATGATGTCGCCGGTCACGGCCGCC
>JANMAN010000419.1:0-6526 GCA_031359885.1 Tardiphaga sp.
TCATTTGATCGGCATATCGCTCGGAGACAATGCGCTGCTCGTCGGTGCGGATGGTCCATGACAGCAATGCGCAACCGAGCCGCTTGGCCTCCAGCGGCTCGTCGGCAGGCAAGTCGTTGACGTTGTAGCTGACGAAATGCGGCTGCGTGCGGGGCAGGTGGTGCAGCGCCGTCATGTCATGGCGCTGTTCAGGCGTCAGCTTCGCCCAATAGGGCGTGTCGTAATGGCGTTCGGCGACGATGCCGCGCGTGATGTCCGGCAGGCCATGGCGCACGGCGTCCACCATATCCGGATCGAACGACATGACCGCAACCGGTCCGCGATAGGCCGCAAGCACCGTCTTCACGCGATCCACAATTGCGGTGCTGCCGTCGAAATGGCTTTTGATTTCGATCACCAGCGGCACGCACCCCGCAACGAGATCGCAGAGATCGCCGAGCGCCATCATGCGCTCCGGCGTGTCCTTGAACGCGACCTGCTTCAACTGCGCGGCGGTGAGAGCCCTTAACGCGGCAGAGCCGTCATTGAGACGACCCAGCACATCGTCATGATGCACCATCGCCTCGCCGTCGGCGGTCAATTGCACGTCGGTCTCGATCGCGTAATTGTCGGCGATGGCCGCATGCATCGCACCCGGCATGTTCTCGACGATGCCTGCTGCGCGATCGTGCAGTCCGCGATGCGCGATCGGCCGCGCTGTCAGCCAGGCGGGTGCGCGCATCATGGCGGCTCAGGCGACTTCGAAAATGCCTTCGACTTCGACCGCTGCGTCCGACGGCAGCGAGGCGACGCCGACCGTGGTGCGGGCATGGCGGCCCTTGTCGCCGAAGACAGCGACCATCAAGTCCGACGCGCCGTTCAGCACTTTCGGCCCGTCCACGAAATCCGGCGTCGAATTGACGAAACCGCCAAGACGAACCACGCGCACGACCTTGTCGAGATCGCCGAGCGCGGCCTTGATCTGGGCCAGCAAGTTAATCGCGCAGCCGCGCGCCGCGGCATTGCCTTGTTCGATGGTGACGCCAGCGCCGAGCTTGCCCTTGGCGATCAGCTTGCCATCGGGAGCGACGCAGACCTGGCCGGAGACGAACAGAAGATTGCCGGTGCGAACGAAGCCGACGTAATTCGCAACCGGGCTCGCGGGCTCATGCAACGTGATTCCCTGCGCGGTGAGCTTTTGCTCGATCGTTCCTGCCATGGTGTTCCCCGTCTGATTGGTCGTTGATGTCCGCGCGGATCGTCGCTGCCGACGAGCCCTATGTCGCGCATTGAGCCTATCGTTGCAAGTCGCGGCCCGCCGGCGTGTCTCGGGTTAAGTGGTGCATTCGCCTTGCGGATGTTGGCAATGCGCCACTTCCACTGTCATGTGGCTGAGCGATCTAAGCCCGGCGAGCCGCGCCTTGTAGACGGACAGCGGCTGCGGGTGATCGGTGACGATCGAAATGACAGCCGATTGATGGCCGGGGCCGATCTGCCACAGATGCAAATCGCTGACGCGGTCACCGTCGATCTCGAGGCGTTCACGAATCGCAGCTGCCTGATTGCCTTTGGGTACGATGTCGATCAGGACCGAGCCTGACTCGCGCATCAATCCGATCGCCCAACTCGCGATCACGCAGGCGCCGGCGATTCCGACGAGCGGATCGATCCACAGCCAACCGAACGAGCGCGCAAGCAGCAAAGCCACGATCGCAAGCACCGACGTCGCGGCATCGGCCAGCACGTGGACATAAGCCGCGTGCATATTGTTGTCGCCGTGATGCGCGTGGTCGTGATGGTCATGATCGTCGCGGTGATGATGGTGGTGGTGGTGGTGGTCGTCGCGCAACAGCCATGCGCAAACAAGATTGACCAGCAGGCCGAGCGTCGCAATGGCGATGGCTTCTCCGTAAGCGATGGGCTGAGGATCGGCGATGCGAAGGATACTTTCATAGGCGATTGCCAACGCAACGACAGCCAGAACGACTGCGCTGGTGAAAGCTGCGAGTTCGCCGACCTTGCCGGTGCCGAACGAGAAGCGCGGATCGCGTGCGTGGCTGCGCGCATATCGATAGGCGAATGCTGCGATGCCGATCGCGGCGGCGTGGGTGGACATGTGCCAGCCATCGGCCAAAAGAGCCATCGAGCCGAACAGCGTCCCGCCGGCGATTTCGGCGATCATCATGGCGATCGTGATGCCGACGACGACGAACGTCCGGCGCTCGTTCCGGGCATGATTCTCGCCCAAGAAGATATGGTCGTGGGTCCAGTCGTCGATGGTATGGCGATGCATCGGCCATTTCCTCGTTTCTAGTCTTCAGATGATCGGCATATATGAAGGTTCCAGCGCGAACGCTCAGCTTTTGCCGATCAGCCCTAGTTGCGGCGCAATATCGCGTTCATTATGTCCAATCGGATACGTGCAGGAGAATTTCGATGGATCGTTCAGCCCGCATATCGGGACTGCAGACAGGCGTCGCGGCAGTGGCCGTTGCCCTGTCCATGGCGCTGTCCGGAGAACACGCGATTGCCGCTGGGGGCCAGCAGCCTTTTTTGGCGCATCAGGCGCTCTATGAACTGAGCCTGCAAAAGACCCGCGGCAATGCGTCGGTCGAGAGTGTGCGCGGTCGAATTCTGTACAATTTTACGGGCAGTCCTTGTGAGGGCTACACCTCGGACTTCCGCCAGGTGTCGGAGCTCAATAGCGGCGATGACAAGAACACGATCAGCGATCTGCGTTCGACGAGCTGGGAGGAGGGCGACGGCAAATCCTATCGATTCAAGATCGACACCCGCATGAACGACACCAACGCCAGCGTCATCGACGGGATGGCCGAGCGCAGCGGCGACAAGGTGACGGTCAAGCTCAAGGAGCCGGCGGCCAAGACGTTCACGATCGACGGCGCGACGGTGTTTCCGACCGAACAGATCCGACGCATTATCGCCGCGGCACGGGACGGCAAGTCGGTGCTGGAATTGCAGGTCTATGACGGCTCCGACACCGGCGAAAAAGTCTATAGCACTCTCAGCGTGATCGGCGCGCCGATCCCCGGCGACCGAACCATCGGCGCTCCTGATCCCTCCACCACCAGCGATACGATGAAGCCGCTGACGCGGTGGCCGGTGACCGTGAGTTATTACGACCGCGGTGCGAAGCCGACCGACGGCGAACAGACGCCAGTCTATGCGATGTCGTTCGAACTCTACGAGAACGGGGTCTCGCGCGCGCTGGTGCTCGATTATAACGACTTCGTCATCGCAGGGGGATTAGCGAAGTTCGACGTCAAGGACAGCAAGCCTTGCAAGTGAATTATTATTTTCGCTGCAATGCGAGATAGCATGATGCGATCAAGTTGGTTTGCGATGCTTTCAAGCCGCCGGGAGTTAGGCTAGACAGGGTCATCCTTCCTCGCATCCGGATGTGCCATGGCCGTGCCGAAGAAATCCCCCGCGCAAGAGTCAGGGCAAAGCAAAGGCCAGACTCACGACCACGACCAGACGAAGGGCGCGTCGCCGCCGCCGGATTTCAGCAAAGACGAAGAGATGCGCGCGCTGCGCGACATGCTCCTGATCCGCCGCTTCGAGGAAAAAGCCGGTCAGTTGTACGGCATGGGTGCGATCGGCGGTTTTTGTCACCTTTATATCGGGCAAGAAGCCATCGTCGTCGGCATGCAGATGGCGCTGAAGCACGGCGACCAAGTCATCACGGGCTATCGCGACCACGGCCACATGCTCGCGACGGGCATGGAAGCCAAGGGCGTGATGGCCGAATTGACTGGGCGGCAGGGCGGCTATTCCAAAGGGAAGGGCGGCTCCATGCACATGTTCAGCAAGGAGAAGCACTTCTACGGCGGCCACGGCATCGTCGGCGCGCAGGTCTCGCTCGGAACGGGACTGGCGTTCGCCAACCGTTATCGCGGCAACGACAATGTCTCGATCGCCTATTTCGGCGACGGCGCGTCCAACCAAGGTCAGGTCTATGAGAGCTTCAACATGGCCGAGCTGTGGAAGCTGCCGGTCGTCTATGTGATCGAGAACAATCGTTACGCGATGGGCACCTCGGTGACGCGCTCGTCGGCGCAGACCGATTTCTCCAAGCGCGGCATCTCGTTCAACATTCCCGGCGAGCAGGTCGACGGCATGGACGTGCGTGCGGTGAAGGCCGCCGGCGACAAGGCCGTGGCGTGGTGCCGCGCGGGCAAGGGTCCGTTCATTCTGGAAATGCAGACCTATCGCTACCGCGGCCACTCGATGTCGGATCCTGCGAAATATCGCACCCGTGAAGAAGTGGACAAGGTGCGCCACGACCAAGATCCGATCGAGCAAGTCCGCAACAGGTTGCTCAAGCTCGGCGTCGGCGAGCCCGAATTGAAAAAAATCGATGCGGACGTTCGCGAGATCGTCAACGAGTCGGCCGACTTTGCACAACACGACAAAGAGCCCGATCCCGCCGAATTGTGGACCGACGTTTATCGCTAGGCGATGCCTGCTGCCGATGATCGCCGACGCGCTTACTTAAGAGTCCGGAGCCGCTATGCCCATTGATGTCCTAATGCCCGCGCTGTCGCCGACCATGGAGAAGGGCAACCTCTCGAAATGGCTGAAAAAAGAGGGCGACGCGATCAAATCCGGCGACGTGATCGCCGAGATCGAGACCGACAAGGCGACGATGGAAGTCGAGGCGACCGACGAAGGCACCCTCGGCAAGATCATGGTGCCGGAAGGCACGCAGGACGTTGCGGTCAATACGCCGATCGCGACCATTCTGGCCGAAGGTGAAGACGCGTCGGCGGCTCCCGCGCCGAAAGTCGAAAAGAAGGCCGAGGTTAAATCGGACGCGACCGGCGATCCGGAAAAATCGTCTCTACCGTCGGACACAAAACCGTCACACCATCCATCACCGAAAATGGACGCGCCCAAACCCGACCCCGAGGTGCCCGAGGGCACCGAAATGGTGATGACTACGCTGCGTGAAGCGCTGCGCGACGCAATGGCCGAAGAAATGCGCCGCGATCCCGACGTGTTCATCATGGGCGAGGAAGTCGCGGAATATCAGGGCGCATACAAGGTCACGCAAGGGCTGTTGCAGGAGTTCGGCGACAAGCGCGTCATCGACACGCCGATCACCGAGCATGGCTTCGCCGGCATCGGCGTCGGTGCCGCGATGGCGGGCCTCAAACCGATCGTCGAATTCATGACGTTCAACTTCGCGATGCAGGCCATCGACCAAATCATCAATTCCGCTGCCAAGACGCTCTATATGTCCGGCGGTCAAATGGGGTGTCCGATCGTGTTTCGCGGACCGAACGGTGCAGCGTCGCGCGTCGCCGCTCAGCACAGCCAGGACTTCTCGGCCTGGTATTCGCAAGTGCCGGGGCTGAAGGTGATCGCGCCCTATTCGGTCGCCGACTACAAGGGACTGTTGAAAGCCGCCATCCGCGATCCCAATCCGGTGGTCTTTCTCGAACACGAAATGCTCTATGGCGTTTCTGGTCCCGTCCCGAAACTCGACGATTATGTTCTGCCGATCGGCAAAGCGCGCGTGGTGCGCAGCGGAGATCACGTCACGCTGATCTCGTGGTCCCACGGCATGACATATGTGCTGAAGGCCGCAGACGAATTGGCGAAAGACGGCATCGAGGCCGAGGTGATCGACCTGCGCACGCTGCGCCCGCTCGACACCGAGACCATTCTGCATTCGGTCAAGAAAACCGGCCGCGCGGTGACCGTGGAAGAGGGCTGGCAACAGAACGGCGTCGGCGCGGAAATCGCGGCCCGTATCATGGAGGGCGCGTTCGATTATCTCGACGCACCGGTCGGGCGTGTGTCGGGCAAGGACGTGCCGATGCCTTACGCCGCCAACCTGGAAAAGCTCGCGCTGCCTTCGGTCGCCGACGTCGTCGCGGCGGCCAAAGCCGTTTGTTATCGGTGACGTCGGATGATTTGGCTCTTGGTGCTTATCCCAGTTGCCATCATGGTAATTTCGTTGATCGTCGCACAAGGAACCAAAAAATATTGTTCAAAAAGAAAACTCGGACCAAAGACTTTTGACAATCTTCTGCAATCCATCGTGATGTTTTCTTCAGGCCTCGGTGTGGGGTCCGCTTTCTCTATATATCTCGTTGCACATCGGAACGACGAGCTAGGTATCAACGAAATTGTGGCTCTGCTAATTCTATCGACTGGCCTTTGGGCATCTGGTTTGAATTCTTATCGGGTCGGTTACAAAACACAGTTGGAGTGGGGCGCATGAATACTCTTCCCTTGGTCAAGCACTAAGACATGCCCGGTCCGAAAGAACAGCCGCTCCCGCCCGATATCGCCGGCCGCGACGACGCGACTGAAATCCTGCGCGCCTTCGTCGTCGATGGCGGTTTGTCGATCGCGTTCACCCGCGCGTTCGAGGAGCCGGATATGTGGGGGCTTTTGCTGGTCGATATCGCGCGGCACGCCGCTCGCGCTTATGCCCGCGAGAGCGACTACACCGACGCCACCCAAAGCTGCAAACACCTACGACTGGCTAGCTGCGCAGATTGCCAAGCTGCTC
>JANMAN010000438.1:0-7273 GCA_031359885.1 Tardiphaga sp.
GAAAAATCCGACTTTTGCATAAAGCCCTATCGCGTTGACGTTTTGCTCCCTGACGGTCAGCTCGACGCGGTGCAGTCCAATTTGGCGTGATGCGGCAAGGGTTGCCTCCATCAAGCGCTTGCCAATGCCCTGCCCCCGATACTGCGGCAGCAGCCCCATCCCTAAAACACCGCCATGGGCATAGATTGGTCGCGGCTTTGGCGTTACATCGCACCAACCGACGACTTGATCGTCCTCGGACAAGGCGACGAATTGAGAATGTCCGCGCTTGATGTTGTCGAGAACGAACGCCCTCGAAACTTCCACAGATGGACCTTCCAAAAACGACAAATAGCGCCGTTCCCGCGCCACGGTATCAAGCGTTCGGTTGAAGCCTGAGATATGTTCAGGCGCTATCGGAACTATCTCAATCATCTACAACGCGCCAATATATCAGCAGTCTGCGGCCAATGAAGATTCGGACAAGGCTTGCACCGAGCCTCCATTTTTTTCGCAACTTATTTCGGTGCGGCCGCGACGAGAAATCCGAGACGAGACAAAACTGTCAGCGCGCCAACGGCCATGGTGAGCCCGCCCGTGATCCACCAACCGATGTAACTTTTGGTCGGAAGATGGCTGATCCGCTCATTGAGCGTCGCCTGACTTACCTTCAAATCGGTCAAGTCTTTCCCGGCGTCCTTGAGAACGCCCTTCATATCGCCGACGTTATCGCGGATATTTTTCACGTCGGCTTCGAGACTGGCTACGCGCGCTTCCAACATATCGTCGTATGTGCCTCCTCCACCGGGTGGCTGCAAGGGAGGCGCGGGCGGCTCATTCCCCTTCGATTTGACGGGCTGATCCGATTCTGCGCCACCGACACCGTCCATGCACAATTCAACCACAGGATGTCGAATGTCGTAAAGGCCGTTCATGACGCACCGTGCATGGGGTGAAACGCCGCCTCTCCCTATTCATCTCGATCGTGTCTATCTTGACGAGACAATTGACCCGAAGCCGACACCGGAGACTGCATGCCCCAATCCGCTCCCTCCTCCCTGCTCGACCGTGCCAATCTTGATCGCGATCAGGTTCGCAACGAAGTCGCACGCGGTCTCGGCGGCTCCGACGACGGCGAGCTGTTCCTCGAATACAGCCAGTCGGAAGCGCTGGTGTTCGACAACGGCCGGCTCAAGCAGGCGACCTACGACACCTCGCAGGGCTTTGGCCTGCGCGCCGTCAAGGACGACGCGGTCGGTTATGCGCACTCCTCCGACGTGTCGATCCCGGCGCTGATCCGCGCCGCCGACGCCGTACACGCGGTGCGCGGCGGCTATCAGGGCACCTTCGCAGCGGCGCCGTCGCACACCAATGTCCGCCTTTACAATGACGAGAACCCGTTGGACGCGCCGGGCTTCGAAGCCAAGGTCAAGCTGCTCGCGGAAATCGACGCTTACGTGCGCGACAAGGATCCGCGCGTGCGGCAGGTCTCCGCCAGCCTCAGCGCGACCTGGCAGGTCGTGGAAATTCTGCGGCCGGACGGCGAAAGCTACCGCGACATCCGCCCGCTGGTGCGCGTGAACATCTCCGTCGTCGCCGGGCAAGGCGACCGGCAGGAAAGCGGCAGCAAGGGTTACGGCGGCCGCGAGGGCTATCAGCGCTTCATCGAGAGCGGCGCATGGCGCGAGGCGGCCGACGGCGCGCTGCGCGAGGCGCTGGTCAATCTGGACTCGGTGCCGGCCCCGGCCGGCGAGATGGACGTGGTGCTCGGCCCCGGCTGGCCCGGCGTGATGCTGCACGAAGCGGTCGGGCATGGCCTCGAAGGTGACTTCAACCGCAAGCAGACGTCGGCGTTCGCAGGCCTCATGGGTCAGCAGGTCGCCGCCAAGGGCGTCACCGTCGTTGACGACGGCACCATGGCGTCGCGGCGCGGCTCGCTGTCGATCGACGACGAGGGCACGCCGACCAGCCGCACGGTGCTGATCGAGGACGGCATTCTCGTCGGCTACATGCAGGACCGCCAGAACGCGCGTCTCATGAACATGGCCCCGACCGGCAACGGCCGCCGGCAGGGCTACGCCCATGTGCCGATGCCGCGCATGACCAACACCTACATGCTCGAAGGCCAGCGCGACCCGGCCGAGATTTTGGCATCGGTCAAAAACGGCATCTACGCCGCGAATTTCGGCGGCGGACAGGTCGACATCACCTCGGGCAAATATGTCTTCCAATGCACCGAGGCCTACAAGATCGAAAACGGCAAGCTCGGCGCGCCGTTGAAGGGCGCCATGCTGATCGGCAACGGCCCGACCGACCTGCATCGCATCTCGATGATCGGCAACGACGTCTCGCTCGACACCGGTATCGGCACCTGCGGCAAGCACGGCCAGGGCGTGCCGGTCGGCGTCGGGCAGCCGACGCTGCGGATGGACCGCATCACGGTGGGAGGAACGGGCTAGTGTCCGCGCAAGCCAAGAAGCCGGGAGCGTCAGCCGCCACGTCGGGCTGGCGCGGACAGTTCGCCCATCTCGCCGCCGTCGTGATGGTGGTGTTCGTCGCCAAGGGCGCGCTGGCGGAACCGTTCTACGTGCCGTCGGCGTCGATGGAGCCGACGCTGCTGATCGGCGATGCGCTGCTGGCGTCGAAATTTCCTTACGGCTACAGCGCTGCCTCGCTTCCGATCCATATCAACGTGCCCGACACCGGCCGGGCGTTCGGCGCAACGCCGAAGCGCGGTGACGTCGTGGTGTTTCGCTGGCCCGGCGACCGATCGCAGGTCTGGGTCAAGCGCGTCATCGGCCTGCCCGGCGACCGCGTGCAGATGAAACATGGCCAGGTGTTTCTCAACGGCGAAGCGGTCGCCCTCAAGGCCGATGGCATCGGCCAGGCCGAGGATGACAACGGCACGAGCGAACCGGCGTGGCGCTATGTCGAAACGCTGCCCGGCGGCGTCGCGCATCCGATCTTTAAGATGCGCGATAACCCGCGCGTCGACGATACCGCGGAGATCGTGGTGCCGGCGGCGCATCTGTTCGTCATGGGCGACAACCGCGACAACTCCGCCGACAGCCGCGTGCCGCTGGCGCAAGGCGGCGTCGGGCTGCTGCCGGCAGACAATCTCGTCGGCCGCGTCGATGCCATCGTCGGGTCGTGGGACATGGGCATTCGCGACAGGCCGCTGACGGAATGGCCCTCGGGCCTGCGGCTGTCACGATTTTTCACATCGGTGAAGTGACGCGTCGATCGCAAGCGCGCGCGATCTCAACTTAAAGTTTTAAAGTCGTATCGATGGCCGGAAACGCAGACGCGTTTTCGGCCATTGGCTTGTGACGAATCAGGCGGCGGCTCGTCTAGCCGAGACGATGCTAAAGCATCGTCGGAACAAAAATTGTGAATTCATTTATTCGATCTGGCCCACCCCTGCCAGGGCAGTTCCGCTAACGACGCGGCGAAAAAAGATGGTCGGTTCCATCGAATGAACTTCACCAAGCATTAACCATTCCAGACACAACCTCAGGTGTCACCGACGTAACAGACTGTTGTTGCTCGACTTCCCTCGCACGCGTTTCCCGACTTGACCACATCGATCGCCGGTGCGCGCGCAGCACTTCGGCTGAACAACAAATCACTTTTTGGAAGGCTCATCTGATGGCACTCTCGATTCGCTCGCGTATCTATGGAGGCTCCGGCGTCCTCGTTGCACTTAGTCTGATGATCGCCGGCTTCGCGATCTGGCAGATCCAAGGTCTCCAGACCCAATCCGAAAAACTGGTCCGGATCGCCTTGCAGAATACCCGGCTGCTCAACATCAACGTCACGACGGAGACCATGCGCCGCTCGATGAATATGTACCGGCTGGAGCCCGACGCGAAGCGCATGGACGCAATCAGAACGGGGGCCGATACCGCCGCCAAGTTGCTCGCCGATGCGATTCGCGATTCGATCTCCCCGGAGCGCAAGGTTCTGTACGGCAAGACCCTCGAAATCCTGGCGAAGCTCGGGCGCGATATCTCCGTCTTCGCCGCTGCCACCGGCGAGTCCGTCGCCGAGAAAGCCACGCTGTTCAAAGGCGGCGACGAACTGACCGCGACGACCAGCAAATTGGCGCAGTCGATCCGGGCGGCCGGCGACGAGGGCCTCGCCGGACAACTTGAAACGAGCATTCTGCTGGTGCGGGTCGCCAACTGGCGCTTTCTTGCGACCAACGACGAAAAGGGCCCGTCCACTTTCAAGAACAATGTTCTGAAGGCCAACACGGTTCTCGCCAGCCTGGAGAAGCAGGCCACCCCGGGCGTCGATGCGCGCCTCTTCGAGCCGGTCAAGAACGCGCTGAATATCTACACCAAGGCCTTCGATGGCGCATCGGCCGCGCTGATCAAGAGCGATCGTGTGTTCGTCGAGGACATTCGGGTGTCGTTCGAAGACATCGGCAGGACCATCGGCGCTGCCCGCGAGTCGCTCGATCGCGATTACGCCTCGACGCAGCAGACCGCCGAGACCGTGGTGAGTTCGACTGTCCTGATCGCGGAAATCGTTGCCGCTCTCACTCTGCTCGTCGGCGGCCTGATTGCGTTCTTTATCGGCCGCAGCATCATCAAGCCGATCGGCGGGATGACCGATGCGATGACCGTTCTCGCCGGGGGCAACACGAGCATCGCGGTGCCTTCTCTCGAGGCCAAGGACGAAATGGGATCGATGGCGCGGGCCGTCGAGGTGTTTAAAGTCAACGCCATCGAAGTCACGCGGTTGCGCGAAATCGAAGAGGCGACCGAAACGCAACGTGTCGCGCAGCGCAAGGCGGATATGCTGAAGCTCGCCAACGACTTCGAAGGCGCGGTCGGCGAAATCATCCAGACCGTGTCGTCGGCTGCGACCGAACTCGAGATGTCGGCGAATTCGTTGACCAAGACAGCAGCACGCACCGCCGTTTCGGCTGCGGCGGAAGAAGCCTCGACCAACGTCCAGTCGGTGGCGTCGGCCAGCGAGCAGATGTCGTCTTCGGTCAACGAAATCAGCCGCCAAGTGCAGGAGTCGGCGCGCATCGCCGGCGACGCGGTCTCGCAAGCCGAGACCACCAACGCCCGCGTCAACGAGTTGTCGGAGTCGGCGAAGAAGATCGGCGATGTCGTCAAGCTGATTTCGACGATCGCCGAACAGACCAATTTGCTCGCGCTCAATGCGACCATCGAAGCGGCGCGTGCCGGCGAAGCCGGGCGTGGTTTCGCCGTCGTCGCCTCCGAAGTGAAAGCGCTCGCCGAACAGACCTCGAAAGCAACCGGCGAAATCGGCCATCAGATCGCGGCGATACAAACTGCGACCGAAGGCTCCGTCGGCGCGATCCAGGAAATCGGCCACACCATCGGCCGCATCTCGGAAATCTCGTCCACGATCGCTGCCGCCGTCGAGGAACAGGGTGCCGCGACGCAGGAGATTTCCCGCAACGTGCAACAGGCCGCACAAGGCACGTCCGAAGTCGCCGCCAATATCTGCGACGTGCAGCGCGGATCGAGCGAGACCGGTTCGGCCTCGTCGCAGGTGCTGTCGTCGGCACAGTCGCTGTCGGTCGAAAGCAACCGCTTGAAGACTGAGGTCGCTGCCTTCCTGACGAACGTGCGCGCCGCATAAATCGCATCGTAGTCGCGGCTGGCGCGGAACGTGCCAGCTTTCAAAAAACGAAAGGGCCGGACAGACAGAACGTGTGTCCGGCCTTTGATTTGGCCTTCTTCTCACATCGATTTCGGACGACGAGCTTGACACCCAATCAGGCCTTTCTCGTCCGGCTTTGCCTCTCCTTATTTTTATCCAGACTTAAAGCGATCCGTCGTTGCGTCCACGCAACCGATTTAACGGCATTCAGCGCAACCTCCCTGCGCTTCAACACTGTTAGGAACCCAAATGTGGTGGCTGAACAATTTGAGGATTAGTAACAAGATCGCTCTCATCGTTGCTTTGTTGAGTATGCTGTGTGCCGGAACAGTCGCGTTCGTCTCGATGCAAATCAAAAGTATCGACGAAGTCTACAGCAGCATCATCACCCGGATCGACGAACAAACCACGATGGCCGCCCGCGCCGGTCAGCGCGTGGAAGCCTACGTCTCCATGGGTTACCAGATCGCGTTGGAGACGACCGACGAAGGCAACAAGCGGCTTTATGAGAACATCGGAGCGAGCCGCAAAGACTACGAAACGATGATGGCGAACGTCTTGAAAAACATTCCGGAAAAAGCCGGGATCATCCGTCCGATCCTCGTCGGATTCGATAAGGTTTTCGAGCGTTGCCAGTCCGTGATCGAATACGGGGCAACGACGACGAGTGCCGAGATGGTTGCGATAGCCGTTGCGCGGCTGAAAAACGAGTGCGTGCCGGACGCCGAGGCCGCCCTCAAAGCTCACGCCAAGATGGTGGACGATCTCGTCGCTTATGCCGCTCAGTCGGCCAAAGACATCCGGGCCGATACCCGATCCACCATCATGACAGTCGTCGCCTCCGTCAGCGTCGGCCTACTCGCGGCGCTCGGCTTTGCCCTGTTCATCGGCATCAAGGGCCTGTCGCAGCCGATCGCGAAGTTGAAGTCGGTGATGGAAGCCTTCGCCAATAACGATCTGAAACACGATGTGCCCGGTGCCAACCGTGGCGACGAGCTAGGCGACATCGCGCGAACCGTCGAGGTGTTCAAGGTCAACGCCATCGAAGTCACGCGGTTGCGCCAAATCGAAGAGGCGACCGAAGCGCAGCGCGCCGCGCAGCGCAAGGCGGATATGCTGAAGCTCGCCAACGACTTCGAAGGCGCGGTCGGCGAGATTATCCAGACCGTGTCGTCGGCCGCGACCGAACTCGAAGCTTCCGCGAATTCGCTGTCCTCCACGGCGATACGAACGGAGCAGTTGTCCACCGCCGTGTCCGCCGCCGCGGAAGAAGCCGCAACCAACGTCCAATCGGTCGCATCGGCCAGCGAGGAGATGTCGTCCTCGGTCAACGAGATCAGTCGTCAGGTTCAGGAATCCTCGAGGATTGCCGGCGACGCGGTCTCGCAAGCCGAGACCACCAACGCCCGTGTTAACGAGCTGTCGGACTCGGCGAAGAAAATCGGCGACGTCGTCAAGCTGATCTCGACGATCGCCGAGCAGACCAATTTGCTCGCGCTCAATGCGACCATCGAAGCGGCGCGTGCCGGGGAAGCCGGGCGTGGCTTTGCGGTCGTGGCGTCGGAAGTGAAAGCGCTCGCGGAGCAGACCTCGAAGGCCACAGGCGAAATCGGCCATCAGATCGCGGCGATCCAAACCGCGACCGAAG
>JANMAN010000473.1:0-2502 GCA_031359885.1 Tardiphaga sp.
GCCGACGAACTCGGTCTCAATGTCGAATGGCTGGCCTCCCCCGACGGGCTCGACATGTTGTCTGGCCGCCAATTGCCTGACGGGGCCGATCCGATCGCGACCGCCTATGCCGGGCATCAGTTCGGCAATTTCGTCCCGCAACTGGGCGACGGCCGGGCGGTGTTGCTCGGCGAAGTCGTCGGCCGCGACGGCGTGCGCCGCGACCTGCAATTGAAGGGCGCTGGCCCGACGCCTTTCTCGCGGCGTGGAGACGGCCGCGCGGCGTTGGGTCCGGTGCTGCGCGAATACATCATAAGCGAGGCGATGGCTGCGCTTGGCATTCCGACCACTCGGGCTTTGGCGGCGGTGTTGACCGGCGAGAGCGTGCAGCGCGAGACGATGCTGCCGGGCGGCGTGCTGACAAGGGTCGCGTCCTCCCATATCCGCATCGGGACCTTCCAATACTTCGCAGCGCGCGGCGACGGCGACGCCATCAAACAACTCGCCGATCATGTCATCGCGCGGCACTATCCCGATCTGGCGAGCGCCGAGCATCCTTATGCGGCGCTGCTCGACGCCGTGATCGCGCGGCAGGCGGCGCTCGTGGCGCGTTGGCTGTGCGTCGGCTTCATCCACGGCGTGATGAACACGGACAACATGTCGATCTCCGGCGAGACCATCGACTATGGCCCCTGCGCCTTCATGGATGCCTACGATCCCGCGAAAGTGTTCAGTTCGATCGACGAAGGCGGCCGGTACGCGTTCGGCAATCAACCCCGGATCGCGCTGTGGAATCTGACGCGGTTGGCGGAATGTCTGCTGCCGTTGTTCGATGACATTGAAGAGAAGGCCATCGCTATCGCTCAAGCTGCCCTCGGTGGGTTTGCCGCTCGCTTCGATGCCGCATTTCATGACGGCATGCGCGCAAAGCTCGGATTGCAAACGTCGCGCGACGACGACCCTGCTTTGTTCGGCGCGCTGCTGAAAATCATGGCGGATGCCGAGGCGGACTTCACTTTGACATTCCGGTCCCTCGGCGACGCGGTCGAGGGCGACGCAAGCACCTTGCGCGCGTTGTTTTCCGAGCCTGTTCAAATCGACGCTTGGCTGGCGCAATGGCACGCTCGCCTCGCCCTCGAGCCCCTCCCGAACGACGTCCGTCGCACGGCCATGCGGGCGGTCAACCCGACGTTCATTCCGCGCAACCACCGGATCGAGGCGGCGATCCAGGCTGCCATCCGACATGACGACTACGCACCATTCAACGAACTGGTGCAGGTGCTCGCCCGCCCCTACGACGACCAGCCTGACGTCATATCTTTGACCCTGCCGCCCGAGCCGGACGAGCGCGTGCTGCAGACCTTTTGCGGCACATAAATTCGGGGGATCGCGGCAGAAGCGCTTAAGCGACTCAGCGAACTGCGCTAGCCATAGTGGCCCGTGGTTTATTTTAACTGCGGTTTGCGATCAGGGCGCGCCGATATGAGCGACATCACCCGTTCCGCGTCATCCCGCCGATCCGTCGCTATCGAAATCCGCCGTTATCCGGGGGTCGCCGAATGCGACGTCGTCGTCAGCTCGTCCAAACGCGAATTGGTGGTGACATGTCCCGATTACGATCGGGCGGTCCGCTGGGCCGAGATGGAATGCAAATCCTACAAGATCGCGCCGAGCTTTCAGGCCGCATCAGCAAATTGAGCCTGCGACGTCCGTCGTCGCACCGGCCCCTCAGATCCCGATGAGGGACGCTCGTTGACGAAGCGGCCCGCACTGCCATACATACGAGCTGAATCGTTCGATCAGTCGGCGGCAACCGGCGCTTTTTGCCATTGCCTTGGATCGAATGTTTTTAAACGGTTGGAAGGGTGGCCGAGTGGTTTAAGGCATCGGTCTTGAAATTCGATCGCTGCCGTGCGTTCGTGTCCCGTTCTTTCTTATTAAATCTATGTTTATTGGGTTTAACTCGGTCAGACGAAGGGTTTGATCCCATCCTATTTCGTTGAGTGCTACCGAGTTGGGTAGCAAAATGGTAGCAGTCTGTTCGCCAAACGTTTCAGGACTTAGCTGCTCATCCAAGCGCCGAAGGTGCGCCCCAAAACGATCGGCGGAGACGCGCCGAATACCTTAAACTTGCCGGTTTCCATCCGCGTGTTCATCACGCCGGCCTCAATACTCACAGAGACATTTTCAAATTGCGCATGCTGATGCAGCATATTGATGCTCTGCGCGCTGTATCGCTCAGCCGAGGCGACGCCAGCGCGTTCCAGGGTCTCGCGGAGACGGTTGCGCGGCCACGACCACGGAAGCGCGCCCCAAATTCGGATTGCGCCAGCGTGAACCTCTGGTGCGGCTTCCTGCAGCCGATGCGCCTTGACCACGTAAACGAAGTCTTCGTCGGCATCCCAAGACAGCTCTACTGCTGCGAATGGATGGTCTCAGTCGAAGTCCATGCTGCCGATGCGATGCCAATGGTCCGGTTTATCGAACGGCTCGACCGTGCTGTTCTCTTCTGCGACCGAGAGC